>URTP01000001.1 GCA_900550835.1 uncultured Collinsella sp.
GAATGTGGGAGGTGTTCGGATAAAGTTGATACTCAAGGGCTGACATTTTTTACGCAGAAAAATAAGCAGAAATCAATTTATCTGCGTTAAAAAATAGTTGAGAAGAAAAACGACGAGTCCCGGGCGCAATACCGTTGCGTTCCGGGCCTCGTCGCTTTGCGAAGTATCTAACGATCTCGTTGCCGTGGTACCTAGTCAAACAAACTCGGCATGTCATTTTCCTTCATGAGGGCGCCGGCGGAGGGCAGGCTCTGCGCGGTGAACTTCTCGGCCGAGACGCCGGCGCCAAGGATTTCCTCGGTCGTGCCGACGGTGGTGACCGAGCGGCCCTTCTTGGCCGTAAAGGCCTGGACGCCCTGCGTGTTGGTGGTCGTCTTGGTCTTGAGCAGCGACGTGTTGAAGTTCATCAGACGGTAGTCGCTCGAGACCAGCGCGATGTCGCGATCTTCCTTGAGCACCTGGGCATACAGCAGCTTGCTGCCACCATAGATGGCGTTTTTGAGGCGCTTGCGGTTGGTCTTGGTAACGTATCCGGCAAGCGCGACACGCACCACGCGGCCGTTCTCAAAGACAAACAGCACGTCGGCCTTGTAGTCCGCGGGGTCGATGACCCAGATGACGCTCTCGTCGGGTTCCATCTCAAGATCGGTCGGTAGGTACGAGCCCAGCTGGGCCGACTTGGTGTCCTCAAACGCCGCGACCTTGCACTTGTACACCTGGCTCTTGTTGGTAAAGACCAGCAGCTCGTGCGTGTTGGAGGACGGGAACTCGATAAAGGGTTTGTCGCCGTCCTTGTACTTGAGCGTGGTCGCCTTCTTGAGCACGCGGTCCGTCATCTTCTTAAGGTAGCCATCGTGCGAGAGCATGATGGTGACCGGGTACTCCTCGACTTCGGGCTCCAAGCTTATCTCGATAACCTCATGGGGCTCGATCCTGCCCGTGCGGCGCGGCATCACGTACTTCTTGTTGACCGCGGCCAGCTCGTCGCTAATAACCTTCTTGATGTTGTCCTCGCTCGAAAGGATCTCCTCGAGCTCGGCGATCTCGCCCTCGAGCTTGGCAATGTCCTTGGTGCGGTTGAGGATGTATTCCTCGTTGATGTTGCGGAGCTTGAGCTCGGCGACAAACTCGGCCTGGGTCTCGTCGATGTCGAAACCCTTCATAAGGTTGGGTACAACCTCTGCCTCGAGCTTAGTGCCGCGGATGATGGCGATGGCCTTGTCGATGTCGAGCAGAATTGCCTCAAGGCCGTGCAGCAGGTGCAGACGCTCGGACTTTTTGCCCAGGTCAAAGTTAATGCGGCGACGCGTGGACTCAATACGCCACTTGACCCACTCGTGCAGAATCTGGCGCACGCCCATAACACGGGGATAGCCGTCGACGAGCACGTTGAAGTTGCACGAGAACGAGTCCTGCAGCGTGGTCGAGCGATAGAGCTTGGCCATGAGCTTGTCGGGGTCGACGCCGCGCTTAAGGTCGATGGCGATGCGCAAGCCCGAGAGGTCGGTCTCGTCGCGGATGTCAGCGATCTCTTTGACCTTGCCCTCCTTGGAGAGCTTGACGATGCGCTCGATGATGACATCGGTCTTGGTGGTGTAGGGGATCTCATACACCTCGATGATGCGCTCTTCGGGAATCCAGCGCCAGCGGGAGCGAATCTGGAAGCTGCCAAGACCGGTCTCGATGATCTTCTCCATCTCCTCGCGGCGGTAGATAATCTCGCCGCCGGTCGAGAAATCGGGCATGGGCATGTACTCGAGCAGGTCGCAGTCGGGGTCCTTCAGGTAGTGCATCGTGGCGGTGCAGACCTCGTTGAGGTTGAAACCGCAGATGTCGGACGCCATGGCGACGCCGATGCCCTTATTGGCCGAGACAAGGATGTTGGGGAACGTGGTGGGCAGCAGGCGCGGCTCCTTCATGGCGCCGTCGTAGCTGTCGACGAAGTCGACCGGGTCCTTGTCGATGTCCTTGAAGATCTCGGCGCTGATGGGGGAGAGCTTGGCCTCGGTGTAACGCGAGGCGGCGTAGCTCAGGTCGCCCGAATAGTACTTGCCAAAGTTGCCCTTCGACTCCACGAAGGGGGCAAGCAGCGCTTCGTTGCCCGTCGCCAGGCGCACCATCGTTTCGTAGATCGCGGCATCGCCGTGCGGGTTGAGCTTCATGGTCTGACCCACGATGTTGGCGCTCTTTTGGCGCTCGCCCTTGAGCAGGCCCATCTTGTACATAGTGTAGAGCAGCTTGCGGTGCGAGGGCTTAAAGCCGTCGATCTCGGGGAATGCACGCGAGACGTTGACGCTCATAGCGTAGGGCATGTAGTTGACCTCGAGCGTCTGCGTAATCGGCTGGTCGGTGACCTCGGAGTGCAGGCCGATGACGTTCTCGGCGTTGACCTGCTTTTTCTTTGGCTGGTTCTTCGTCTTCTTCTTTGCCACGATTTCCTCTTGAACTTCTTATAGGCCGTCGTTATCGATTTGCTGCTACTGCAGGTCCAGCTGGTCCAGGTATTCCTTGCCGTGCTCGGAGATATGGCGCTTGCGGCCCGCCTCGTCGTTGCCCAGCAACAGGTTGAACATGGTTTCCATCTTGGTGACGTCCTCGGGCTCCACCTTGATCAGGCGGCGCGTCTCGGGGTTCATGGTGGTGAGCCACATCATGTCCGGATCGTTCTCACCAAGACCCTTGGAGCGGTTGATGGAGCACTTCTGGTCGCCGATCTCCTTGAGGATGCCGTTCTTCTCGAGCTCGGTGTAGGCAAAGTAGGTCTTCTCTTTGCAGTTGATCTCGTAGAGCGGCGACTCGGCGATATACACGTAGCCCTCGTCGATAAGTGTGGGCACCAGGCGGTAGAGCATGGTGAGCACGAGCGTGCGGATGTGGTAGCCGTCGACGTCGGCGTCCGTACAGATGATGACCTTGTTCCAGTTGAGGTTGTCCAGGTCAAAGGCACCAAGGTTCTTGATGCGCTTGTCCTTGATCTCCACGCCGCAGCCCAGCACGCGCATAAGGTCCATGATGATGTCGGACTTAAAGATGCGCGGGTAGTCCTCCTTCAGGCAGTTGAGGATCTTGCCGCGGACGGGCATAACACCCTGGAACTCGGCGTCGCGCGACGTGCGGATGGCGCCTGCTGCCGAGTCGCCCTCTACGATGTAGATCTCGCGACGGTTTTTGTCCTTGGAACGGCAGTCGATGAACTTCTGCACGCGGTTGGCCATGTCGGTCTTCTGCTGCAGATTGGTCTTGATGCTCTGGCGCGTCTTCTCGGCGTTCTCGCGCGAGCGCTTGTTGATGAGCACCTGCTCCATGATCTTGTTGGCGGCGTCTTTGTTCTCGATCAGATAGGTCGAGAGGCGCTCCTTAAAGAAGGCGGTCATGGCCTGCTGGATAAAGCGGTTATTGATAGCCTTCTTGGTCTGGTTTTCGTAGGACGTCTGGGTGGAGAAGCAGTTGGTCACCAGTACCAGGCAGTCCTGGACGTCCTGCCATTTGATGCCGCTCTCGTTTTTGTTGTACTTGCCCTGTTGCTTGATGTAGGCATCGATGGCGCTGGTCAGAGCGCTGCGGGCAGCCTTTTCGGGTGAGCCGCCGTTCTCGAGCCACGATGAGTTGTGGTAGTACTCCTGCATCGTGAGAGTGCGCGAGAAGCACATGCATGCGGTGATCTTTACGTTGTAGTCTGGCAGGTCCTCGCGGTCGCGACCGCGGCGGTCGGCCTCGATAAAGAAGGGCTCGGTGAGGTAGTCGGCGCCGACCTTCTCGAGCACGTAGTCCTCAATGCCCTTGGGATAGCAAAAGTCCTCTTCGGAAAACTCGCCATCGTCGCCCTCAATGCGCAGGCGGAAGGTAACGTTGGCGTTGACCACGGCCTGGCGGCGCATGGTCTCGCGATACCACTCGTGGGGGATGCTGATGGAGGTAAAGACCTCAAGATCGGGGCGCCACTTGATGGTGGTGCCGGTGCGGTCCTCGTCGCTGGGCTCAATCTCGAGCGCCTTCTTTTTGGCGCCGACGACCTTACCCTTTTTAAAGTGCAGGGAGTACTTGTTACCGTCACGCCAAACCGTGACGTCCATGTACTCGGAAGCGTACTGGGTCGCGCACGAGCCCAGGCCGTTGGTGCCGAGCGAGAAGTCGTAGTCGCCGCCCTGGTTGTTATTGTATTTGCCGCCGGCGTAGAGCTCGCAAAAGACGAGTTCCCAGTTAAAGCGCTTTTCGGAAGGGTTCCAGTCGAGCGGGCAGCCACGGCCGTTATCCTCTACCTGAATGGAGCCATCGCGAAAGGCGGTAAGGGTGATAAGTTTGCCGTAGCCCTGGCGTGCCTCGTCAACGGCGTTGGACAGGATCTCGAAGGCAGCATGCGCGCAGCCGTCGAGCCCGTCCGAGCCAAAGATGACGGCGGGGCGCAGGCGTACGCGCTCCTCGTCCTTGAGCTGGCGGATACTGTCGTTACCATAGTTTGCGGTGTTTTTTGCCATACTCGCTCTCTCGGTGCTCCCTTGCTGCGTTTTAGTCATATAGATAGTCAAGGTAGCATAGCCCAGCCCACAGACGATTCCACCCAACACGAAATCCATCGAACAATCGTTCGATTAGATAATGGATGCTTGGGATGCGGGTGGGGTCTGTCCTATTCAAACATCTGCGGCAGGTCGATGAAGACGGTTCGATCGCTTTCGTCAGCTTCGAAGCCCGAACGGGAGAAGAATCCGTAGCGATGGCACTTGAGCCCCGTTGCCTCGACTTGGGTGATTTCCTCGTCGACCATTTTTTGCGTGACGGGGGATTTGCGGAACTTTGCTTCGTAGAATGCGTAGCCCTCGGGGTCTTGCGTTACCACATCGAATTCGCCGCTCGTTTTGTTTGCGGGATCGTCGTACCAGTACTTGCCTATGGCATCGAAAGCCGGTTCGATCTTGCCAGTCCTGTTTTGCCGTACGAGGTATTGACGGCAGATCTCCTCGAACATATGTGGAGTGTAGTTTTCCTCGAAGTCTTGGGAGACGTGACGATCATAGAAGACTTCCGGGTCGAGCAGCTGACGCGCAGAAGCATTGCGGAAGACGTAGCGATAGTAAAAGAGCGAAAGTGGGTCCACCACAAAGTAGCCAGACTTGCGCTTATTCGTAGGGTCGTTGATGGGTGCACGCTTTTGGACGATTTCGAGTGACATGAGTTTGTCGAGTACGTCTGCCATGGCCGGACCGCTCGAGACGTGCGACTGTGCCAGCACGTCCCCCCAACGGGAGTAACCTTGTGCGAGAGCCCCGAAAACTTCGTTGGCGTTGGTCATCTTCGAGATCTCGGCGTTGAGATAGGACGGTACTTCGCTTTCTAAGCGGGCGCCAGGTTCTGTGACGAGCTCGATGATATTGTCGCGTACGCTTTGGGACTGATCGATGAGGCGATTGTAAAAGGGGATGCCGCCAAAAACGCTATAGAGCCGCACCTTGTCCTCGGGTGAGAACGCGGGATAGAACTTTGCAGCGTCAAAGTAATCCATGGGCTTAAGCTCAAGCGCGAGATCAATTCGCCCGTAGAGGGGGCTTTCATGCTCGATGAGAGATTTCATAATCTCAACATAGGAGCCGCACAGGACAATGTTTAAACGTGAGTCTTCCCTGTGAGCGTCGATTGAGGTCTGGAGAATGCTGTCTAAGCCTTTAACCGCATCTCTCAAGTAGGGGTATTCGTCGAGAACGAGGGTAATGTTCTTGTCTTTGGCTTGGGCAAACAGAAATTCGATGAGCTCGCGGATGCCCGTGAAGGCGAGCGGAGGAAAGCTTAGCGCTTCAGCAGCAAGGGCGGACAGACTCTCGAGGTTGTCTGCCTCGGAGGTTTGGCGGCACTCGTAATAGATCGTTGCGACGTCCGATAAATCGGTTAGCGCCTGCTTGATGAGCTCACTTTTGCCGACGCGACGCCTTCCGTAAATGAGAACATTGCGCTGCTCGGGCGCATTGAGTGTTTTCTTAATACGGGCGAGTTCAAGCTCCCTGCCAATGAATTCCACTTACTCGGTTCCTTCCGACTCGGTTTTGTCCGAGTTAATTGTATCGCATGAACAAGTTTATGCTCGAGTTTACTCGGACAAAACCGAGTCGGTTCTGTCCGAGTAAGTTTGAATAGCGAATCGAAATTGTTATGTCCACATGGCGATGGCGAACATGGTTTCCATAAGCGCCGCGTTCGCGCTTGTTATTGCCGCAATGCGCTGTGTCGCTGAGGCGCAGATCGTACCGCTCGAAAGCGTCTTTTGGTTGGCGAACCTGGCCACGGGCGTGTTCTGCGGTGCGACGATTTTCGCGGCCACGTTTGCTGTCCTGTGTGCAACGTTTTTCACGGCGAAAAGACGCCGTGCCAAGCTCGAGGCAGAACTCGACTCCTCAGACGACATCTAATGCGCAATGGGCCGGCTCTGGGTATCCAGAACCAGCCCATTTTGATGTTCGATTAGCCGAGTCGGCGCCTCTCACAAAAGTAAGTAGGAGCTAGCGAGGCCTATCCGAATTGACCTCATTGGCGGTGTCGGTTTCGAGCGCCGTGCGGCGGGCGCTGTAGGCGACGAGGCCGGCGCCTGCCGCGGCGAGGGCTGCAGCGGCTGCCGTAAGGGGAGCGTTGACATCGCCCGTGCCCGCAAGCGCGCCCGCTTTTCCGGAGCGCTTGTTATTGCCGTGGTCCTTGCCACTGCCGGAGTTACTTCCGCCGGAGCCGCCGCCCTTGTCGGTACCGCCGCCACTCGAGTCACCATCGCCGTCTGCCGTCATCGGGGCGTCGTGAAGTCCTGTCGCATCCGCGCTATCGCATACGCCGACCTGAACTTCTGAGCGTTCGCATGCCGCGTCGGGCACATGAAGCTCGTGCAGTACGGCACTCAGCGCCGAGTTTGCGCCTGGTCGAATTTCCTCGAGCGTTACGGGATCGAGCGCCACCAGATCACGCGCTTTCGCATACAGCGTTACGCGTTTGCCCACTTCGTCGCTCCAACACTCGGGGATGGCGAAGCTCATGCGGAACTGTGCCGTGCAGCCTGGTGCCAGCACGGCGTTTCCATTGTCGGCAACCAGCGGGTGCGTCGCAAAACGTGCGCCCAGCGCCTCGAGCGCGTACTTCACGTGTGCCATGTCGTTGGCCGAAGCGTCCTCGGCAAGCTCTGGATCGTAGATCGAAGCCATGCGCGCGTTCGCTCCGAATCCGATGGATGCGCTGGAGAACGGCTGGCTGGAGCCCTCTCGGTACAGATCGATCGTGCCGGCGGTCAGCAAGGTGTTGCCGTCGTTTCGAACCGTGACCATGAAGGATTCGCCTGCTGCTCCGGGCACCACCGCGCCCGAGGTAGCGACCGCGCCCGTCGGAGTGGCACATGCCACCAAAGGCACTTCGATGCCGTGCAGCTCTGCCTCGCTCTGCTCGGCACTCACAATGTGCGTGGCGAGCGCGGAGAGCATGCCTCCCGACGTCAAAAATGTCGTTATCTGATCGACGGGATGGTCCAGCTCGCACATCACGAACGGCTCCGTGAACAGATCACCTGCCAAGGTGCTGGCGAAGATGCGGAAGTGCTTGCCCATCACTGCTACCGGGTTGCCTTCTTCGTCGTAGGTTTGTCCCACCTTGCCATCAGTGTTCTCTACATAGAGCACGCACCTGCCGTTGTTGCTCACGCTAAACGATGCCGGGCCACAGCCTGCGGCACCCACGGGCTGCGTTGCAAATGCCGATGCGCCTCGCGTCCAAGTAATATGCTGCAGTTGCTCGTTGACGGTTGCCAAAAAGCCCGAATGTTGTGGCCACGGCACCGCACGGGGTACTGTGGCGTCAGGTGACATAACGCCCCAGCCCGCAATGGACTGGCCGATCACGGCGTACGATGCGCAGCCGCAGCCGTCTGCGGTCTCGTACGTAACGGGCACCACCATTTTGCCGTTGATATTTTCGGGCTCGCCCAGCTCGATACTCGACGGTGCTTGCGGAAAGCGAAGAACTTGGCGGAACGTCAGGCTGTCGCCCAAATCATCCGACCACAGGGTAAAGCATTCCAGCGCAACCTCGGCCTCGCTGCCGAGCGCCTTCTCTGCGGTGGTTCCGCGGCGGTGGAGGTAGGCACCCGACAGGCGTCCGTCGACCAGCGTCTTGCCTGCCGTGATGCGCGGGCACTGCAGGCAATGGTAGCCATCCTCTTGCAGGCGGCCGCGCGAGATGCTGCGCCATGACGTATGCGACACCACGCGGATCTCGTCATTACTTATGCGCAGGCGCACAACGGACAGTATGCCGGCTGTGCTTGCCGTATCGAAAAGGGTGTTGTCGCCGGCGGGGCGCTCGCCCGAGACCAGCAGCACGTAGGCGTCCTGGTTTCCTCTTCCGTCCGTATATTCCACCACGTCGAAGTCGTAATCGAATATGCCGTCGCGCTCCACGTCGCCCTCGCCAAACCCAAGGGGAAAGTCCACGGGCGTGGGAGCGGACCACGTGCCGTTTGCCTTTGTGTGCACCACCAGGCGCGAGCGGCCATTGTCGCCGTAGCGCACCGAGGCGATACGGAACAGGCATTCTACGCCGGCAATCATCGTTAGCTTCATGTGGGCTTCGCTGAGCACGCCGGAAAACAGCACGTTGTCGCTCGAGGGTTTTATGCCGCCACGCTCGTCCTCCGACACGCCGGCAGAATTGGCGTTCGGGTCCGCAACGGCGTTCGTTGACTGACCGATGTAGGTGTACTCATACATTGGCGCGGCGTTTTCGTCGTTTTCCATCAGTGCGTGGACGAAATGCTCAACCTGTCCCGTGTCGTCGCTTTCTGCATCCGCCTCGAGCTCAATGCGCGTGACCGCTTGATCCCAATCGCGCACGACAGGCGCGACGTTTATCGCGGCGGCTGCAACCTCGGCGCGTCCGAGCAGCTCGGAATTGGTGACGATGGTGGCCGACGCGATAAACTGCGGCACACCACCTGCCTCGGTGTTGCCGGGCGTGCCGAAGCAGGCATCCAGCGTGTAAGGCGTATCTCCACCCAATGCCAGCTCAGAGCGTTGGGGCACATACCGGTCGTCATTGTTCGCCGACATATTCCACGAATCGATGAGTGTGGGCCACGACCCCGACCAAGCCTTGGTGGTCCACTTGAACATTACGAACTGGAGTATCACATCGACATCGACGTCTGCACCCACGCGCAGCCGCGGAAGCTGGTGTCCATCTGCCTTCTCGTACCCAATGAACAGCGTGAGGGATGCGGCACCGCGCACGGCAGACGAAGCGACGCCTGCAACGCCGGCTCCAAAGGTGACGGCAAGTCCGATCTGGATGGTGAACGAGCCCGACGTGTTGGAATAGTCGAGCGAAATGTTCTTGAAAAACGCCGCGCCGCTGCCGTGCGTGTGGGCACCCACAGCGAGCGCCAGCTTCGCCAGCACCCAAGGGTTGACGTTTAGGAAAAATGGCACCGGTCCTAGGGTAAACTGCTCGGTCCAATTGAGGTCAGTTCTTACCTGGAAGAGGGCCTTAATATTGCCGTATGCAGGGTCGTTGTTGTTACCCCAGGTTTTGCCCACCCAATCGTAGGCGAGCGAGCCGTACAGCTGTGTGGCGATATCCATCGTGAACAGCGGCGTGCAATGGTGGCGAAGGAGCTTGGTGTTTCTTGGATCGGTGCCCGAACCGGCACTCATACTCTTGTACTGATTCCACTTCCCCTCCATCTCGTCGAGGTAGCGGTTTGCCTGCTTGGCGCCCGACTCACGCGGCGATTTCTTCCAGTATTCCGGATCAGGGTTGCCCGAATCGTTCATATAGCTGGCTGGTTTGTATCCTCCGCCAAACAGTACGTACCCGGCAAACGAGAAATCGAACAGAATGGGGAACGAGGGCATCCAGCACGTGAACTTATTACCACCGATGCCGGGAAACGATGCGGGGAAATCAAACGGAGTGATCTCTTGGTCCATAGTGGTGGGGACGATAGTGGTCGATCCGGATTCCGCCTTTGCCGCCGGCGCGGTAACAACGGCCATGGGGGAGGAGAGCGTGTAGGTTTTGTCCTGGTAGTCGAGGACAAAGCGCAGCTTGCATCCTTCTTCCAGAAGGCTCGACGCTGCATCGAGGAACTTGTCTTCGAGTGTGAACGTCGCCAGATTATCCGCGCTCGATGCGCTGGCCTTGATCTGACCAATCTGCGTGACGGTTTCGGTTGAGCTGCCCGCAGCGGGCATCACTTTATTGATATGCAATGTTGCCTGCCCGCCCTGCGGCAGATGAGCCTGCACGGTAAATGCGTGCGTATCGGGCTGCTCGTTTGCCGTGTCGTCCTTCGGCAATGCCATGAACGTGGCTTCAGCGTACTGGATGTCCCATTCGTCGAATGTGAGCTGGCGGAAGTACGGCTCGCCGTCGGAAAGCGGACGCGTGGGCGCGGTTATGGCGGTGCCGCCCTGGATACGCGCAAGGGGAATCTCGACATCGCGGTAGCCCGCCATGCTAATGGAGATGCCGCCGTTAAAGTCGTACGCGTCAAGGAGCTTTGCCTCGTCTACGTAGCCTTCCGAAAGCGAGGCAATCTCAAAGATGGCGGTGCCTTCGTCATCGGTCGTGGCGGCGAGCTGCTTGCCTGCGGCGTAGCGCGACGTGAGCGTGACCTGCGCTCCCTTGATGGGCATATTCTTGTTGGCGACGTCGACCACGACCACACCAAACATGGTGCGCGAGAGAACGAGCACCCTGAAGGGGTCTTTTTCGTCGGCATAGGCCGCGGTGGGCGCGAACGGCAGCAGGAAGGCATTTTCGCTTCCCGGCACGCGAGGCAACATGATGCTCGCTAGTGAGGACGCTCCGGCAACAAGTAACGAACGGCGATCAAGCATCTTGGGCTCCCATCCCGCAAATATCGGTGGAAATAATCCAATTTTGCGAGAAGACGCTTCGTGGCGGTAGTGCCGTTCAAGGGTCAAAATGTCCAAATTGATCGAGCGAAGCGCCGGGTTCCGGAACGCGTTCGATGCGCTTGGCAGCCCGGTCGCTAACGCAACATGTGCGCGACCAGCTCGGCGCGTGTGCCGATGCCAAGCTTTGCGTATACGCCGGATAGGCGGTTTTTGACGGTGCCCGGCGATACTCCCATATGGCGTGCGATTTCAGCGTTGGTCCATCCGCGGCAGGCGAGCATGGCCATGGTGAACTCTGTGGTCGTTAAATCGTCGGCAACGTCCTCGCCCGAATCGGGGTTGTGGATGCGCCGCCAGCCGTAGCTGAAGCGGTACGTGATCTCGATGATGCGTGCGAAGTCGTCAGGGTATTGCGTTTTTAGGCATGCCTCGATGAGCCCCTGCAAAAGGCCGTGGTGCTCGCCAATGAGCTCGATAAGGCCGTCGGGGCGCGCAATGCCCCAAGCGGCTCCAAAATGCGCTTTTGCGGCGTCGATGTCCTTGAGGCTCATGCATGCCATGGAAGCTGCCAGGTGCAGGAACAGTTCCGAGATGGGATAGCTTCCCTGTTTCATAATTAGGGCGTTTTCCGCCATGCCCAGGCTGCGGCCGTATTCGCCGCGCAGATACAAGGCGTGCGCCATCACGTAGCTGGCGAACAGTCGCAGGCCTTCGGGTAGGTGCGCCGCAAGTGGATAAAACTCTTCGGCAGAATACGGGGAAGGCAAGTGCAGCAGGACGCTCGCGGCCGAGGCGAACAGGATATGCGTGGCGTGGACGGCGGGCGATTCCTCGTCGGCCGGCGTATCGAGGATGCCCGCAAGGCACCGGCGGGCGTCGGCGATACGGTTGAGCGACAGACTGGCGTATCCGCAGATAAAGCATGCGGAATAGCGCAGCGCGGGATCGGTGACGTCAAGATAGGGGTGCGCCGTCTTGGCGGCGAGTGCGGCCTGTCCGCGAAAGTACAGCGCTTCTGCCGTGGCGATGGCGCGTGAATCGGGGTCGGAAATGCCTGCAACCGCAGCGTCAATCTGCCCCGGCACAAAGGCGGTGCACATCAACGGCATGGGAACGCATGGGTAGCCATCGCAGTCCATCTTCCATCTCCCAACAGCTGGCAACACTAGCAGCAATTGTACTCTTGTTGCTCGGGACTGGAATTTGTGGGTATCGCCTACGATTGTGCCGAACGTATAAAGGAAGAGTCTATTGGCGATGCTCCCAAGGTGGCTACCGAAGTCTAGCTGACCTTGGGATATAGAAAAACTGCCGCCCCTGCAAAAAGCTCTGTCGCAGCGATGGGAAACGTATCTCGTTCTGCATATAATGAGGTCATATGACGGTGCGTCTGCATACGCGCGGCGCATTTCCATCGAACCGAGAAGGAGCTCTGCATGGATCCCAACAAGCGTCCCGACGACATGGTGCGTATCACCACTCCCGAACTTGCCCAGGTGTTCATCGATGAGCAGGTCGCTGCAATCCGCGAGCAGATCGGCGACAAGAAGGTCCTGCTGGCTCTTTCCGGCGGCGTCGACAGTTCGGTTGTCGCGGCCCTGCTCATCAAGGCCATCGGCAAGCAGCTCATTTGCGTGCATGTGAACCACGGCCTGATGCGCAAGGGTGAGAGCGAACAGGTCATCGACGTCTTCAAGAACCAGATGGACGCTAACCTGGTCTATGTGGACGCGACCGATCGCTTCCTGGATAAGCTCGTGGACGTCGAGGAGCCCGAGGCCAAGCGCAAGATCATCGGTGCCGAGTTTATCCGCGTGTTCGAGGAGGAGGCCCGCAAGGTTGGCGACGAGGTCAGTTTCCTCGCCCAGGGCACCATCTATCCCGACATTCTTGAGTCCCAAGACGGCGTGAAGGCTCACCACAACGTGGGCGGTCTGCCCGAGGATCTGCAGTTTGAGCTCTGCGAGCCCGTCAAACTGCTGTACAAGGACGAGGTCCGCGTCGTGGGTCGCGAGCTCGGCCTGCCCGAGAACATGGTCGAGCGCCAGCCGTTCCCCGGTCCCGGCCTGGGCGTCCGCTGCCTTGGTGCCATCACCCGCGACCGTCTTGAGGCGCTGCGCGAAGCCGACGCGATCGTGCGCGAGGAGATCGACAAGGCGGGTCTGACCATCTGGCAGTATTTTGCCGTCGTGCCCGACTTCCGCGCCACCGGCGTGCGCGAGGGCAAGCGCGCCTACGATTGGCCCTGTATCATCCGCTGCATCAACACCGTCGATGTCATGACCGCCGAGGTGCCTGAGCTCGACTGGGCGTTGCTCAAGCGCATTACCGCCCGCGTCACCGCCGAGGTTCCCGGCATCTGCCGCGTGTGCTACGACCTCACGCCGAAGCCCGTCGGCACGGTGGAGTGGGAGTAGGCTTCTACTCTTTTGGGCGAATTGCATTGACAGGGAGGGGGTCCCGCGCAAACGTGTGCGGGACCCCTTTCGTTTTACTGTTCGGTTAATGCTGCGGATCGTTTTGGAAGGCTTGCGAGCATAGTGGTCCCGTTCTCGGAACTTGCTTCGACCTCTACAGCGCCACCGTGAAGCGCTGCAATCTCCCAAACGAGCGCGAGTCCGAGTCCTGCGCCGCCGTATGCCCTGCTGCGGGATTTATCCAGGCGAAAGAACGGTTGGAAGATGCTCTCGTGGTACTGCTTGGGTATTCCCGGGCCCTGGTCCTCGACTCGCAGGAACACGCGGCTGTTGTTGTCGCAGATGGAGACGTTGACAGTCGAGCCGGGGCGGCTGTAACGGATGGCATTTTCGACCAGGTTAAACACCAGCCGATAGAGGAGCGTGTCGCTCCCGATTACTAAAGCGTCTCCAGCACAATTGAGGGCTATGCCCTTATTTTCGGCAAGTGGCGCAAGGTCGGTGAGGACCTCTTCGGACAAGGGACCAAGTTCAACATCGTCCTCGCAAGGAACGCTGCGGAGCTCACTCATCTCGAGCAACACCTTGGTCATCCGCGACATCCGCTCAGTTTGTTCTTGTAGCAGGCCGAGCAGCTCGGCTGTTTCGGGTTGCAAACCGGAGTGCTCGGAGATGAATAGTTCAATCTGTGCTTGCATAAGGGCGAGCGGGGTGCGAAGCTCGTGTGCGGCGTTGCCGGTAAACTGACGCTGTGCAGAGAACCCTTCGCCAAGACGAGCGATCATGTCGTTGAAAGAGGCGCTGCATCGTTGTAGCTCGGTGGGCACATCTTCATTGAGTCTGATTTCGCTTAGGTTGTCAGGCTGCACACGCTCAACCTGAGCTGCAAAAGCCCGTAGCGGTTTGAGTGCACGGCCGCTCACAAAGTATGCCAGCGCGCCGCCAAGGAGTGTGACTCCAGCCGTGATGTACCAGGCTGTCGTGCCAAAAGACTCCTGTGCGTCATTTACGACGATTGTGACCTTGTCATCGAGGGCCGCTTTCGTTGGGTCGAACGCCTGGAGCGAATCTTCGCCGGTTGCGTTAAAGGCCGAGATGTCGCTGCCGATGGCATCCATGTAGCGCATGCCCGTATAGCCGACCAAGCAGTTCGTCAGTACGCATGCCGCACACGTCAGCAGTGCCGTCATAATCGTTATGCGCCATTGCAGCGAAAGCCCTTTCATTCTCCATCCTCCATAACGTAGCCCTCTCCAATCCGATTGCGAATCGGGTCGTATCCCAAAGCGCTGCGTAGCTTTTTGCGGAGCGACGAGATATGAACGCGGGTTGCGTTGCTAAAGCTGTTGACGCTGCTGTCCCATACATGCTCGATAAGCTCTTCCTGGCTCACCGGCCGCCCCTGGTTAAGCATCAGGTATTCCAAGATGCCGGTCTCCTTGCGCGTGAGGGATAGGGTCTCGCCGCCCACGGAGGCGAGGCGCGCCTTGGTGTCAAAGCTCAACAATCCACAGGCTAGAACAACGTCGTTTTGCGTAAAGCGCCTGAGCGTGAGACTGCGTATGCGTGCCGCCAGCTCGTCAAGATGGAACGGCTTGGTGAGGTAGTCGTTGGCGCCCGCATCGAGCCCCGCTACCTTGTCGGAGACCTCGCCACGTGCCGAGAGCACAAGCACCTTGGTCTCACAATCAGTTGTCCTGAGTTGCCTGAGCACGGTCATGCCGTCGACATGGGGGAGATTGAGGTCGAGCACGACAAGATCAAAGGTCTCGACATCGAGCAGATCGAGGGCCTGCTGCCCGTCGTAGCAGCAGTCGACGCTATAGGCCAAGTTGCGCAGGCTGCGTGCGATCGCATCGCACAGCGCCCGCTCGTCCTCGACGACCAAGATGCGCATAACGTTCTCCTTGCATAGTCATTCACGCTTAACACGGATTTTATAGTCGGTATGGTCCAATGGGTCGCGAAACGAAAGGAGTGGTCAGATTGTTCAAAGCGATTAAGCCTGTGGCGCAGGTGGCTTTGCTGATCGTTGGGGTAGCCATGGTTGGCTTTGGAATTATGCGCGGCGAGGCAGATGCCGTGCTGGCCAAGGCAATCAGGCTGTGCTTGGAGTGTATCGGAATTGGATAAAAGAAAAAACACTGCATCGCATCTTTTAGCGCGATTTCGTGGATTGATTCAGGCGGCGGCGACGCTTGCGACCAATATTCACCTGCCTAACTTTGCCAAGGGCGGCATCTACCAGGGAGCCGGCAAAGCCGTCTGCGTGCCGGGTCTCAACTGCTACTCGTGTCCGGCGGCCTCGGGTGCGTGCCCCATCGGGTCGTTTCAGTCGGTGGTGGGCTCGTCTAAGTTTAGCTTTTCGTATTACGTCACCGGAACGCTCATTCTGATCGGCGTGCTGCTGGGACGTTTTGTATGCGGCTTTTTGTGTCCGTTTGGATGGCTGCAAGAGCTTCTGCATAAGATTCCCAGCAAAAAGCTCTCCACGAAAAAGCTCAAGCCGCTCACGTACATCAAGTATGCCGTGCTACTGTTTGCCGTGGTGCTGCTGCCCGTCTTGGTGGTTAACGATGTGGGTATGGGCGACCCGTTCTTTTGCAAGTACATCTGCCCGCAGGGTGTGCTCGAGGGCGCGATTCCGCTGTCCATCATGAATACGGGAATCCGCTCCGCGCTGGGAAAGCTCTTTTCCTGGAAGCTCGCGATCCTCATTGCGGTTACGGTGCTGAGCGTGCTGTTCTACCGCCCCTTCTGTAAATGGATTTGCCCCCTCGGCGCATTTTATGCACTCATGAACAAGGTGTCGTTGCTGGGGATTCGGGTCGATCATTGTAAATGCGTCTCGTGCGGCAAGTGCGCCAAGGTGTGCCAGATGGACGTGGACGTTACGCGTACGCCCGACCATGCCGAGTGCATTCGTTGCGGCAAATGCGTGGGCGCGTGCCCCGTCGATGCTATTAGCTTTCGCTATGGGCTGGGTGTGACGGGCGACAAACCCGCGCAGTCCACGCAAGCCTGCGAAAACAAATAGGTACCTATATAAGTTTCGATATAAACGGAGGAACCATGAAACTGTCAAAAATTGCGGCTCTGTTGATGCTGCCCGTGCTGGCGCTGACTCTCGCGGCGTGCTCTGCCCCCAAGGGCGACGCGAAGGATGCCACGAGCGGCGATGCGCAGATTGCCGAGCTCATAGCGCAAAAGCCGTCGAGTGCCGAGGAGGCGGCCGAGCTGTACCAGCAGCTGCTGCAAAAGGAAAACGAGATCTTTGCGAGCGATAACGCCCTATGGGAAAAGGTGTTCCTTGCGGCCAACAAAGACACTCCCATGATTGAGGACGGCAAGAACTACGGTGACTTCTTGCTCGATACCATCGAGGGTGCCAAGGATCAGTTTGCGGCCGGCGAGCTTAAGACGCTTAAGGCCGGCGCGCAGCAGGTCAAGGAGATCGAGGACAAGCTCATGGCGCTGGAGAAGGAGTTCCCCGGATGCGGCAGCACGCCCGGCGAGGGGGAGAGCGTTGATGCCTCGACCGCGGGTATGACCAACGGCGAGAGCGGGGAGACGAAGTTCCCCAGCTTTAAGGGCAAGGACTTGGACGGCAACGATGTAAACAGCGACGAGCTGTTCTCCAAGAACAAGGTCACCGTCATGAACTTCTGGTTTACCACCTGCAAGCCGTGCGTGGGAGAGCTGGGCGATCTGGAGAAGCTCAACAAGGAGCTTGCCGAGAAGGGCGGCCAGGTCGTGGGCGTTAATTCCTTTACGCTCGATGGCAACAAAGACGCGGTGGCCGATGCCAAGGACGTGCTTTCCAAGAAGGGCGTGACGTATAAGAACATCTGGTTTAAGTCGGACAGCGAGGCCGGAAAGTTCACCTCCAACCTGTACTCGTTCCCGACCACCTACGTGATCGACCAGAACGGTAACATTGTGGGAGAGCCGATCATGGGCGGCATCAACTCCGCTGAGCAGCGCGAGGCGCTCAACAAACTGATCGATCAGGCACTCGCGAAGAGCGAACAGTAAGTCCGTGGGACAGACAACTGAAGGGGAGTCGCTGGAAACAGCGACTCTTTTTTCTGCTTCGGGGTAGCATCATGGGTATACGTCGAAAGGGCACGCAGCTTTTCGTGCATTGCCTGAGCGGTGCGCGAAGCAACCAAGCTGTGAGTTTTCTTAAGCGTTCTGGGTATGGCAGTGTCAAGAATATCGGCGGCATAAGCGGCTACACGGGAAAGGTGGTGCGTTAGCTATGAAGGTGGTTATCGTTGGAGGCGTCGCGGGCGGAGCATCGGCGGCCGCACGTTTGCGCAGACTCGACGAGCAGGCCCAAATTGTCATCTTTGAGCGCACGGGTTTTGTATCGTATGCCAACTGTGGGCTTCCGTACTACATTGGCGGCGTGATAGAAGAAGAGAGCGCATTGACGCTGCAGTCTCCCAAGGGCTTTTGGGATCGCTTTCGCATTGCGGTCAAGACGAGTCACGAGGTGTTTGCCATCCATCCCAATTCGCATACGGTCGAGGTTCGCAATATGCTGACGGGCGAGGAATTTGTCGAGACGTATGACAAGCTCATCCTGTCGCCGGGTGCAAAGCCGATTCGCCCTGCGTTGCCGGGCATCGACTCGGATAAAATCTTTAGCCTACGCACCGTTGAGGACACGCTGCGTATTCACAGCTATGTTCGAGAGCGGCGACCGAGCAGTGCCGTCGTGATCGGCGGCGGCTTCATTGGCGTCGAGACGGCGGAGAATCTGTGCGAGCTGGGGCTCCAGGTGACCCTTCTGCAGCGTCCCGTCCAGCTTATGAACAACCTGGATTACGACATGGCGACCCTTTTGCATACCGAGGTGCGTGAGCACGGTATCGATCTGCGCCTCAAGGCCGATGTGACAGGTTTTGAGGAAGTTGATGGCCGCGTTGTCACCCATGTTGCGGGCGATGACCCTATCGGAGCCGATATGGTGCTGCTTGCCATTGGCGTGGCACCTGAGAGCCATCTAGCGCAAGAGGCGGGGCTCGAACTGGGCATCAAGGGGGCTATTGTGGTCAACGACCGCATGGAGACCTCTGCTGCCGACGTGTATGCCGTGGGCGATGCCGTGCAGGTCACGCATCAGGTGACCGGCGAGGACGCGGTCATTTCGCTCGCCGGCCCCGCCAACAAGCAGGGGCGTGTCGTCGCCGATGTCATAGCCGGCATGGACAGCTGCTACCGCGGATCGTTGGGCTCATCGGTTATCAAGGTATTCGACTTGACGGCGGCAAGCACGGGACTATCCGAAAAGGCAGCACGCGCGGCGGGAATTGACTGCGACAGCGTGGTCCTGTCGCCCGGTTCGCATGCGGGTTATTATCCGGGTGCAACGCCCATGACCATGAAGGTTGTCTTCGAGAAGCAGGGATTGCGCCTGCTGGGTGCGCAAATCGTGGGCATCGATGGTGTGGACAAGCGTATCGACGTTCTGGCGACTGCCATCCAGGCAGGCATGCGCGGCGATAGGCTTAAGGATTTGGACCTAGCATACGCGCCGCCGTATTCATCGGCGAAGGATCCCGTCAATATGGCGGGCTTTATGATCGAGAACCTCAATCGCGGCATACTGGCGCAGTGGCATTGGGAGGATGAGCCCAACTTGTCACGCGATGGCAGCGTGCGGCTGCTCGATGTTCGTACGGAAGGGGAGTATGAGCGCGGGCATATCGATGGTTTCGTAAACATTCCCGTCGATGATCTGCGCAATCGCCTGAGCGAGCTCGACCGGGCCAAGCCGGTCTACGTGATTTGCCAGAGCGGCATTCGCAGCTACATTGCTTGCCGCATTTTGGCGCAGCATGGCTTTGAGTGCTTTAACTTCTCGGGCGGCTATCGCTTCTTTGCAGCCGTGACTGAGGCTCGCCGCGGCAGCGCTAACGTTATGCCGTGCGGGCTCGAAAAGTAGCGCGCATTGGAATGTGACAAAGTGACAGCCTCTTTGTCGCATCGGGGATGTTATATGCGGGATGGTGCGCCATGCGGCGTGCTGTCCCGTTCGTTTTTTGGCGCGGTTCGTTACATTCCTCACTGGTATCGGCCAAAAATGAGGATAGAGTAGGACAAACGCGCCGAACGTGAACGGCGGGGGAGCGGGCGAGCGCGCCCGCGCGAGAGAGGTTGCCGTCCATGCTGGATCTCAGAGTTATTTGCAAAAGGTACGTTACGCAGTCGTTTACGCAGGTAGCGCTCGACAGCGTAAGCCTGTCTTTTCGCGATAACGAGTTCGTAGCCATCCTGGGTCCCTCGGGTTCGGGTAAAACTACGATGCTCAACGTCATTGGTGGACTCGACCATTTCGATTCTGGCGATCTGCTGATCGATGGCATCTCGACCAAGGACTTCAGCGACCGCGATTGGGACGCCTATCGTAACAATCGCATCGGCTTTGTGTTCCAGAGCTATAACCTCATTCCGCATCAGACCATTTTGGAAAACGTGGAATTGGCGCTTACACTCACGGGCGTGGGACATGCCGAGCGCCGCCAGCGTGCGCGTAAGGCGCTCGAGGCGGTTGGTCTGGGCGAGCACGTTGACAAACGCCCGAACCAGCTTTCGGGCGGGCAGATGCAGCGCGTGGCCATTGCCCGCGCCTTGATCAACGACCCCGAAATCGTGCTGGCTGACGAGCCGACCGGCGCCTTGGACTCAACGACATCCGTGCAGGTTATGGGTTTGCTCAAGGATGTTGCGCGCGATCGTTTGGTCATCATGGTCACGCACAATCCCGAGTTGGCATACAGGTACGCCACGCGCATCGTCACACTGGCGGACGGCAAGATCACCGACGATTCAGATCCCTTTGATGCTGCCGAGGCCGCGCGTCGCGAGGCCAAGCCCACGCGCAAAACCTCGATGAGCTTTATGACGGCGCTGGGGCTTTCTGCCCGAAACCTCATGACCAAGAAGGGCCGCACGGCCATGACGGCCTTTGCGGGCTCGATTGGCATTATCGGCATCGCAGCGATCCTGGCGCTGTCCAACGGCGTAAACGGCTACATCAAAAAGGTCGAGGAGGACACGCTCTCGAGCTACCCGCTCACGATTTCCAAGCAAGATTACGACCTGTCGTCCATGATGGGCGGGCATGGGGCTACGGATGATGAGGTGTCCGAGGGCGAGGATTCATCCGACGCCGCCGGTGGCAAAGATAAGGGAACCGATAAGATCCCTGTGGTCACGGCCGTAAAAGACATGTTCGCAAGCGTTAAATCTAACGATATGACGAGCTTTAAGGCATGGCTCGATGCCGGGGGCGACGGGATCAATAAAGAGGGCAAGGCTATCCAGTACGGCTATGGCGTGACGCCGGTTGTCTATCGTGCGGGCAAGGGCGATGAGAAACCTGTCCGGCTCGTACCCAACGCTATGACCGAGGCCATGAGCGGCGGCGCGAGTTCGGCGGCGACGGTGAACATGGAATCCATGGGAACGTCGGTCTTTAACGAGATGATTGACGACCAGAGCCTGCTCGACAGCCAGTACGATGTCGTTGCCGGCCATTGGCCTACGTCTGCTAACGAAGCCGTAATGGTGCTTTCGAGCCGCGGCACGGTGGGCGATTACACGCTCTACAGCATCGGTGCGCTGGATATCGATGAGCTCAACGACCTGGTTAACAGCGCCATGGCGGCCGACGGCAAGGTCGAGACGCCCAAGGCCGGCACCGACTTTACCTACGACGATGCGCTGTCCACGACGTTTAAGGTGCTGTCGCCGTCCGATGCCTATCGCAAAAACGAAGAGACCGGCATGTGGACTGACATGTCTGGCGATGCCGACTTTATGGCGGCCAAGGTTGCCGACGGCATTGACGTGCGCATTGTGGGCGTGGTGCGACCCAACGAGACGGCCAACGCGAGCGCGTTGTCCCCGGGCATTGCCTATACGCATGCGCTGACTCGCCAGCTTATGGAACGCGCTGCCAATTCGCAGATTGTGCAAGAGCAGCTTGCCCACCCCGAGACGGATGTCTTTACGGGCAAAACCTTCGACGAGCTGCAAGGCGAGGCCAAGCAGGGCGTGGATCTGGGCAGTATGTTCAGCGTGGACGAGGCGACGCTCAAAAGTGCGTTCTCGTTCGATGCATCTGCGCTCTCGGGCGCGGCGGGCGGTGTCGACCTTTCTGGTATCGATTTGTCCGGGCTGAACATTGACCTTTCGGGCGTTGGTAAGGACATCGACTTTAGTGACATCATGGCCAAAGCGCCGGCCCCCGATTTCTCGGGTATCTTTGACGGTCTGGAACTTACGCTCGAGCAAATGCAGCAGGCGGGAACACTAGCCAACCAGCTGTTTGAGGGCTTTTTGCAGTCTGATCAGTTTAAGGCCCTGACGCCCGAAGATCTTAAAGACGCGTCAAAGCTTGCCGCCGCATTCTCGGCGTATCTTGAGAATGATGCCGCAGCCCAGCGATGCCTGGCTCAGCTCAAGGCGCTGGGCGGCGATGCCCTAGCCGAGCGCCTGCAGCAGGCGATGACCGACTATGTGCAAAAGCAGCTGGCTCCGTATCTGCAGCAGGCTATGGATCAGGTGATGAAGGCAATCAGCGAGCAGATAGCGTCGACGGTATCGTCCCAGCTCAAGGCGGGCGCGGCAGGGCTCATGGGCCAGATGGCGACGCAGATGTCATCGAGTTTTGCCAACCTGGCGAGCGCTATGCGTGTGGATGCGAGCGCCTTTGCGCGTGCCATCCATTTCAACATGGACGCCGAGGACCTGAGTTCGCTCATGATGAGCTATGCCAAGGCGTCGAAGCTCACCTACGACAACAATCTGACCACGTTGGGCTATGCGGACGAGGCAGACCCCATCTCGGTCAAGATTTTCCCGCGCGACTTTGAGGCCAAGGAGCGCGTGCTCGATCACATCGACGCGTACAACAAGCAGGTCAAAGCCGCTGGTCACGATGAGCAGGCAATCTCGTATACCGACTACATGGGCATCATCATGGGCTCGGTGACCGACATCGTGAATACTATCAGCTTGGTGCTCATCGCATTCGTGAGTATCAGTTTGGTGGTGAGCTCCATCATGATCGGCATCATCACCTACATCAGCGTGCTGGAGCGCAAAAAGGAGATTGGCATCCTGCGCGCGATCGGCGCGTCAAAGCGCAACGTGGCCAACGTATTCAATGCCGAGACCTTTATCGAAGGCCTCATCGCTGGCGTCTTTGCTATTGTCGTCGTGGTGGCCGTGAGCTTTCCGGTTAATGCCTGGGCGCTTGCGGCCAAGCAGGTGCCCAACCTGATGAGCCTGCCCGTTCAAGACGCGCTGATGCTCATTGTAATTTCGGTGCTGCTGACGGTCGTTGCCGGCCTGCTGCCGGCTCGCAGCGCATCCAAGAAAGACCCTGTGGAAGCCCTACGCTCCGAATAATGTGACAAAGGGACAGTCCCTTTGTCACATTGGGGGCCCAATTACCGTTCGGCACGTTAAGGGTCCCCGCTCCCCGCTTAACACTTGACGAAGAATCTCCATCTTTATATACCTATCGGTAGGCATATAGGTTGCATTGCCGATAGAAACGGAGTAACCATGACTCTCATCGCACCAGCCGAAAAGGACCGCCCCCGTGAGAGCGGCGCATTTGCTTGGATTGTCGTTATTGCGCTCGGTTTAATGTCTGCGGGAACAACCGGCACCTACAGCATCATTGCCGGCTCATTCATCGCTCCTGTATGTGAAGACCTGGGCTTTGACTACACTTCTTTCTCTTTCTATTTCACCGCGATTCTTCTTGGCCTTGCGCTTGGGCTTCCGCTTTTGAGTCGTTTCATTCCAAAAGTAATCGGCAAACCATGGCATATTTGCGTTGAACTCGTCCTTATTGCCGCCGGCGCCGCAATGGCGTTCTACACCGAGGTCTGGATGTTCATCGTCTCCGCCGCAGTGATCGGCATCTGCTTTTCGTTCACAACGGGTGTCTGCATGTCCGATGTCATTGACCAATGGTTCAGTAAATCGTCTGGTCTTGCCATCGGCCTTGCGTGGGGCGTTAATTCTCTCTGCACGCTGCTATTGAGTCCTGTCATTACACTGGTCATCGAGCAGCAAGGCTGGCGTACGGGTTACATCGTACTTGCGGCCGTTTCTGCAGCCATGATATTGCCCACAAGCGCATTTATCATTCGCCTTAAGCCTTCTGATCGCAATATGCTTCCGTACGGAGAGACTACCTCCGAAACCCATGAGAGCTACAGCGCCGATGAAAAGGAAGATGTCTCTTCGGGCATGGCGCTCCGCGATGCCGCGAAAACGCCATCTTTTATTCTCTGTGCCCTTCTGCTCTGCGTGGCGCAACTCACCTGCTGCATGAACCAGCTGTTCCCGACCTATGCAAGCGAGGTCGGCTTCAATCCCATCGTGGGAAGCCTAATGGTTTCGGCGGCCTCGCTCTCCGATATCTTCCTAAATCCCTTCGTAGGCAAAACATGCGACAAGCTCGGTGCTATTAAAGCAACGGTCGCATGGACGGGAGTCAGCATTCTTTCATTCCTACTTCTCATCTTTGGCGGAAGCAACGAGACCGTTTCCATCATCGCGGCCGGCGTAAACGACGTCATGTTCGCCATCGTTGGAACTGCAATGCCGATGATTCTCCTCTCGCTCTTCGGATCACGCGATTTTGGAAGGATCTATTCGATTATTTGCTCAGCGGGCTATGTTGTCGGAGCTTTCGGAATGCCAGTCATGATGAAGGTTTACGGTATGGCAGGGTCTTTCCAAGGAGTATTCGTCTTCTGTATCATCTGCAACCTTCTGATTGCGACATTTGCTTTAGTTTCCGGTCTCCTCAATAAGACTACCGCGAAATAACCTGACCAACGAACTGCCCTTCAGCCCTGTCATTTGTCTCCGCAAGTTAAAACGAAATTGGGGCCGATTCCAACATAGCTGGAATCGGCCCCAATTTCTATTCAACAACTTTTGCAATCATCGCGAACACGGGTTTCGAACCATTCCGCGACCCCGCAAGTCGTCGCATCGCGCTTGCCAAGGTGCCTCTGTTATTACGCGCCTATTTAAACATGAGTTCGACGATCCCTGCCCAAACAGCCTTTTCATCGATGTCTTCATCTTGGGCAACGGTATTGCTCGCTCCCTCAAGTACGGTGTAAAGAATCTGCACGTACAGCATGACGTCTGTTTCATCGGAAAACGCGCCAATTTCTAGGCCATGGAGAAGGATGTCTTTAAGCGCGTCCATAGTTCGGTTGATCGCCGTTGCCTGACGTTCCTGAACTGCAGGGATTCGATTTGCCTGAATACTGACCTCGGCCAGCACGCGACGGCGCTTTTCATCACTACGATAGCCACCTATAACCGAATTGCCGAGCTCGATAAGCGCCGCCTTGAATCCGTCCCTATCGACTATTAGCGAGTAGTCGCGCTGATAGTCGATAGTCGGAAACATACTATCTAAGAGCGTGGTGAAAATATCCTCTTTAGAGGGAAAGTAGTAGTACACCGATGGCTTGGATATACCGACACGGTCGCAGATTTTTCCAATGGACGCCTTGTCGTAACCGACTTCTGCCACAAGATCATACATTGCGTCCAATATTTTTCCCTTTGTGCTCACGCTTCACTTCTCCATTGCAAATCACTTCCGCATTGCCAACATTATTAAGAATGGCAACGGAACATCAATTCGTGTCCAAACACGACCACTATAAACGGTGAACGGTAGGTATCGACAGGCGAATGGCAATTATACAAAAACACCTACCGAACGGTAGGTATAGTAGTACTATAGCTGGTGTAACCCCGCTATTGTCGCGGCCGGACAGCATTGCGGGAAACCCGACGGAAGGACCAACCATGTACGAGAACTATCGTATGCCGGGCGAGTTTGAGAAGCGCTCCAACGTCTATGTGACATGGCTTCCCGATTACATTCGCGCAGAGGGCTTCGATAATCGCCAGCCCTGCGTTGACGTAATTAAAGCTTTGCTTGAGTATGGCGATGTTACGGTCAACCTCAACTGTGGCACCCCCGGCTCCTACGAGGAAGCCTGCTCGCGCCTTAAAGAAGAAGGGGTGGATCTCGACCGTATCCAGATTACGCAGTTCGAAGACTCCAACTTCTACGTTCGCGACAACGGCCCCAGCATCATGGTCGACGACGAAGGCCATTCCTATATGGTCAACCCCGCTTGGACCTATTATGGCGTGTGGGACAAGAACTCCCCAGAGTGCCAGTCCGCACGCAGGGCAGCTGTTCACATGGCGGTTGCGCTCGGGTGCTTCGATATCGTCAATTCCGAAATGGTTTCGGAGGGCGGCGACCGCGAGTTTGACGGTCACGGCACCCTGATCGCCATCGAGGACACGGAATGCCGCAAGCGCAATCCCGAGTTCTCAAAAGAGGAAGTGGAGGCCGAGTACAAGCGCATCTACAACCTCAACAAGGTTATCTGGCTGCCGCAGCCTATGCTTGAGGACGACGACTATCGACTGGGCATCCTCGACGAGAAGGAAGATGGAACTCCTGTCTTCGGCATGAGCTTCGCCGCCCACATCGATGAGATGTGCCGCTTTATCACCCCGAACAAGATTCTTCTTGCCGAGGTATCCGATGAGGAGGCCGCCTCGAGCAAGGCGGGCGCGGAATCGCGTCGTCGCATCGACGCCGCCTACGAGATTCTACGCGCCGAGACGGACTGGGAGGGCAAGCCCTTCGAAATCGTCCGCATGCCCACTGCCGAGCCGATCGAGGTTGTCATCGCCCCCGGCGACGAGGACTACGAGCTGTATAAGGGCTTCATCGACGAAATGGGCGGCAAGTTCATGGATGGCACCCCTTGGCCCGAAGGCCCCGTTCACTTTTATGCCGCAGCAAGCTACTGCAACTTCCTCATCTGCAACGGCGTCGTTCTTGGCCAGCGTTATTACCACGAAGGCATGAGCGAAGTCGTGAAGGAGAAGGACGAGCAGGCCAAGGCGGTTCTTGAGAGCTGCTTCCCCGATCGCAAGGTCATCATGATCGACTCTCTCGCGCTTAACCTGTCCGGCGGCGGCGTGCACTGCTGGACCAAGGACGTGGCCGCCAGCTGCTAGCAAGTTCTTAAACTTGCGCTGCCTGATCCAAGCGCCACATTTACAGTCCCCGAGGGATATCCGTGTTTCCCTCGGGGGCGCATTCGACACTTACCCATCAAACAATTGAAAGGAAATAGGCATGAACAACAGCCTTCGCGGTCGCGACTACCTCAACATCCACGATCTTTCCTCTGAGGATTTCCGTTACCTCATCGATCTTGCCTGGAACCTCAAGGCCCAGAAAAAGTCCGGTGTCGACCAGCGCTACTTCCCCGGCAAGAACGTTCTCGCCAACTTTGAGTGGGGCTCGACCCGCACTCGTTGCGCCTTTGAGACCTCTTGCAACGACCTGGGCATGGGCTTCACCTATCTGACCAACTCCCACATGGGCGATTGCGAGACCATCGAGGATGCCATGCGCGTCTTCAACGGCATGTATGATCTCATTGTCTATCGTGCACAAAAGGACGAGCAGTTCCTCTATGATGTCGCCGACTTGGTCGATATTCCAGTCATCAATGCCCTCACCCTCGGCGATCACCCGACCCAGATGCTCGCTGACGCTCTCACGATGGAGGAGCAGTGGGGTGGTCTGCGCACGAGCCGTGGCAAGAAGATGGCCTTCGTTGGCAACTGCGCCGGCGCCCCCGTGTGGTATGGCCGTCTGTGCGCGATGCTCGACATGGACTTCCTCGCCATCGGCCCCGACGACCTCCGTCACCAGATGTGCAAGGAAATGATCGAGGAGGTTGAGGCCTGCTACGCCAAGTACGCGCCTAACAGGACCTTCACCATCACCTCTGACCTTGATGCTCTGGACGGTGTCGACGTAATCGTTACCGAGGAGTGGCGCTACATCAACCCCGAGTGCGGCGACGAGGTTCTGGACCCTGACGACTACAACTCTTGGCTTGGCGACGCCGAGTCCCTGTACCCCTATCGCGTCACCAGTGAGCTGTGCAAGCGCACCAACAACCCCGACATCTTCTGCATGCACGAGCTCCCCTCTGTTCACAACGCAAATCACCGCGTTGGCAAGATGTTGCTCGACCAGTGCAAGAACGACCTGCATCGTGAAATCATCACCGAGGGCTTTGAGATTGCGGACGAGTGCTTTGAGGCCAACGCGTCGGTCATCTTCCGTGAGGCAGAGAACCGTCAGCACACCATCAAGGCCGTTATGTGCGCCCTTCTGGGTCTCTAGGAGCTGTATCAATGGAAAATGCAAAGTTAAAGAGCAGCAAGGTTTACGCATGGGTTCTCGTGATCGCGCTCGGCCTCATGTCTGCCGGTACGACCGGATCCTATAGCGTAATCGCTGGCTCCTTCGTCGCGCCCGTGTGCGAGGAGTTCGGATTTGACTACTCCATCTTCTCGTATTACTTCACTGCAACGCTCATTGGTCTTGCAGCGGCTCTTCCGTTTGTCGGAAAACTCATCCCCAAGGTTGTTGGCAAGTTTTGGCTCCCCGTCGTCGAGCTTATTCTGCTCGCCGCTGGCGCAGGCATGGCCTTCTACACCGAAGTCTGGATGTTCATCGCAGCTGGTGCTTTGATTGGCGTTTGCTTCGCCTTCACTACCGGCGTCGCCATGTCCGATGTTATTGACCAGTGGTTCAAAAAATCTGGCGGCCTGGCAATTGGTCTCGCTTGGGCAGTGAACTCGATTTACATGCTCATCATGAGTCCCGTCATCACCTCTGTCATTGAGGCTGCTGGCTGGAGGACTGGTTATCTGGTGCTCGCTGGCGTCTCCGCCGTGCTCATTCTTCCCGCTTCCATCCTGATTATCCGCTATAAGCCCCAGGACAAGGGCATGCTGCCCTATGGCTATGTCGAAGGCGAGACGGTCGCCGAGACCGAGGAGACGACCGAGGATAGTGCACGTGGCGTTAGCTACGCACGCGCTATTAAGTCGCCTGCATTCTTTTTCTGCATCGGCTTCCTCTGCCTCGTTCAGCTTACTTGCTGCATGAACCAGCTGTTCCCCACCTATGCCGCCGAGGTCGGCTTTAGCCCCATGGTGGGTGGCTTCATGGTTTCCGCCGCATCGCTGTTCGACCTGTTCCTCAACCCGATCGTCGGTACCACTTGCGATAAGTTTGGCAGCACCAAGGCCATTCTGAGCTGGCTCGCCGTCTCGATTCTCTCCTTTGTCATGCTCATGATGAGCAGCGGCAACTCGACGCTCAGCATTCTTGCTGCCGGTGTTAACGACGTCATGTACGTCATCGCCGGCACCGCTCTGACCGTTTTGGTGATGGACGTCTTTGGCTCCCGTGACTTTGGTCGCATCTTCGCGCTCATCTGCTCCGTGGGCTATATCGTCGGCGCCTTTGGCATGCCCGTCATGATGAAGGTATACGAGCTTGTCGGCTCCTTCCAGGGCGTTTTCATCTTCTGTATTGCATGCAACGTCATCATCGGTCTGTTCTTGCTGCTGGCAAAGAAGACTGGTAAGAGCCTCTCTTGGGACGAATAGTTCGATTCGTCTTAGTCATACGCTGTAGGACTTAACATGCGGTAACCTTAGGGCATCGACTAATGTCGGTGCCCTTTATCACATTTGCGTCTAGCTCGTTTTGCCCATCAGCGTGATACGGATGCTTGGATGGGTGTACTCGTCAAACTCGTCCTCGGGCTCCGTGTCAAACGAATAGTACGTTTTGATGGGGTCGTCGCTCGTCCTGATGGAGATTCTCTCGTAGAGCGAACCGTTCAAAAAAGCCTGCCTAAACTCTTCGGGGAGCTTTTGCGGTGCTAGGAGCTCGGGGCTCACGGTCTTGACGTCTACGGTTTGGACGACAGAGGAAAGTTCGTCCAAGTCGAGCTCGATGCGGGCGAGGTTGTCCTCAAGGCTCGCGTCGGGGTCGATCTCTGCTATGTAACTCACTTCCTTGAGCGTTCCCTTGTTGTCGAAATCCAGGTACGTATAGGTCTTCTGGGTATCGGAGCCGCCGTCGTGAAGGTAGCCGCGGACGTGATAGCCGTAATCTTGATATCGCTCGTAAGGGTCATCGGCGGACACGTACTCGCATGCGGGTTCTAGCGCCTTGCGGGCGATGGCGATCTGCTCGGCCGCGGCCGCGGCGTTCTGTTGCATCTCGATGTTTCCCTGCGCCAGCTGTGGGATATAGGCACCGCACACGATTGCGAGGGGCAGTGCCACAAGCGCGACGATCCACTTTTTTGCACGGGGGATAGGCACGCCACAGGCCTCTGCCATGGCCTTTGCGTTGGCAAAGCTTTCGGCAAGCACGTCTGCCGCGGTGGCGACGGCGCCTACGGCAGCGGCGACTTCTGCCGCGCCGCCCAGGTTGCGTGCGGTCTCGTTGTCGCTGTTCTTGAGCAGGCGCGCGGCGGCCTGCGTACCGATAACACCTGCGATTTGTGCCGAGCGGTCTTTCTCAGCCTGCTCGACGACGAGTCGGTGCTGCATTTCTTTCCACTGCTTGCCGCGCATGCCAAAGCGCGGCGCGAGCGCGCAGTAGCAGAAGATGGCGAGCTCGACGGCGGTGAGCGCCAAGGCGGTCATCATGCCCGTCTCCTGGAAGCTTTCATGATGGAAGACGATGTCGTCGACCATTTCGAAAGGAATGATTGATAAGGGCAGCACGAATGCCATGGCAAGCGCCGCGCCGGCAACCTTTGGGCAAATGCAGTATCGCTGGATGCGCTTACGTTCTTGTTCGGAGAGTGTTGCCATAGCTGGTCCTTGGTGTCGTGGCGGTCATTACGGCGCGCGGCGCGCGGGATGTATCAGTCTGAGCTAGCGCTGGATAAGAACATAGAGCAAAATACTCAGCGCGATGAGCAAGATACCCGCGATGTTAAACATCAGCGTGGCAAAGTCGCCCACGATAGGGCGCTCGACATAGCTCTTGTCTGGGCTGCTGGGGTTGTAGTGCACAGTCATTTGGCTGCCGAGGGGCCAAAGCTGCTCTGCGAGAGTATCTAGGCGTGCGATGGGTCCTGTCTGTACGTGCAACCAGCCCTTGGCGTCTTCGTACGCCGCGCTTTGCGTGCGGACGGGGAGTCCCGACAAGCTTTTGGTCTTTACGCCGCGGAATTGTTTTCTCACGTGGTACCGCGTGCCGTCGACGGTGTACTCCAAAACGGGATACATTCTGCCTTCGCCCATAAAGCGGTGGTCAATGACCGTTCCCATGATCATAACGGTGCAGGCCTTGGCTTTCCTGCGGGCGGCGGCTTTCATGAGCGTGCTCATTCCGATAAGCAGGATGCCGATGCCTCCAACCGAGATGAGCGCGAGCAGGGATATCTGCGACGTGGTCACGGCGTTCTCCTTTGGCGCGATACCGTCATATGTGACTCAGTATAGGGAATCCTGCCATCGATGAGTGCATGGTCATGCGGCTAAAGTGTCTTGACGGCTCGATGGGTTCGCCATTTGCGCCTTCTCCGGTCCATACAAAAAGCTGTACGTCAGCATTCAAAGATGTCAAAAAATGTTGACTTTGGATGTTGACGTACATGTTTTGGATTGGATGAAAGGTTAGGGTGGCGACTTTGGAATAGGGCAGGCGCTCCTATATCCACTCGATGATGCCGCTTTCATCGTGCTCGCCGCGCCGCCGATTTGTCGGCCTTTGTCGCGTTAGGGGTACCTTGCCGCGAACTTCTCGAGGCTGGCGTTGCTTGCGTTGTTGAGAATGCCGCCGTCAACGATCTTTGCGCCCGGAGCGCTTGCCCTAAGGACCGACGCCGTTTTGCCCATTCCGCTTCCGCCCGAGGTGGCAAACAGGACGATCGTCTTGCCTGTCAGGTCGTAAGACTCAAGGAATGTGTTGATAATCGCCGGTGCCACGTACCACCAGATGGGGAAACCCAAAAAGATGGTGTCGTAGCCTTCGATGCGCTCCACTCTAGAGGTTATGGCAGGGCGGCAGGAGGGGTCGGCAGCCTCGAGTGTGCTGCGGCTCTGCTTGTCGCGCCAGTTAAGGTCGGCGCTTGTGTATGGATTGGCGGGCACAATGGCGAACAGGTCACTGTTCGTCACGCGAGCCAAGCGGCTCGCAACGTCCATCGTGGTTCCCGATGCGCTGAAATATGCCACAAGTGCCTTAGTCATTGGAGTTCCTTTCGTTGCTGCGGTTTAGGCTTTATGGTGAGGCAGTATTTGGTGCCATGGTGAGGTGCTATTAAGTGCCGCCTCATGGCCGCGATACCGAGCGGCTTGAACAGCATCCGGTTGAGGCGCTGCGTAGCCGATAAATGAGATAGTCAAGGCATTCGAGCTTCTGCTGCCCTGCGTGTATATCATTGAGCAATTCGCGGCGATGCCGTTTTAGTAGGCAAATGCGCACGCAGTCGCTAGCGGCAGTACCGTACAGCTCGATAAACTCTTCGCTGCAGCCGGCGTCGCGTAGGCCGTCGATGATGTCGTCGTCCATGGCATCACTTTGTGGTTTTGACCTTGGTGGTGCCGGCAAGCGGCTTTTCGCCGGGACGGGCCTTGGGACCAACGAGCGCGTGCGGTTGATAGAGCTCTTCGAGGAACTCGATCTCGGCGGGGGAGAGCGTTATGTCGAGCGCGGCCACGGCGTCGTCGACGCGCTCGGGCTTGGAGCAGCCCACGATGGGGGCCTCGACGCCACGTGCCCAGTGCCATGCCAGCGCAATCTGCGCCATCGGCACGTCATGATCGGCGGCAATCTTGGCCACGCGCTCAATGACGGGCATGTCGATGGCGCGATCATGGTCGTACTTGTTGGCCATGGTCGTGTCGGTGGTGCCACGTGTGCTCGAGCTTTCCCACGTGGGGCGGCAGAGGTGTCCCGAAGCCATGGGGCTGTATGGCGTAAGGGCCATGTCAAACTGGCGGCACACCGGGATCATCTCGCGCTCGTCCTCTCGGTACAGCAGGTTGTAGTGGCACTGCATGCTCGTAAAGGGCGTCCATCCGTGGTCGCACGCGATAATCTGCAGGTTGTGCAGCTGGTAGGCATACATGGCGCTGGCGCCGAGCGCGCGGACCTTGCCCTCGCGCACCAGATCGTCGAGCGCTTCCATGGTCTCTTCCATGGGGACGTCGTAATCAAAGCGGTGGATGATATACAGGTCCAGGTAATCGGTGCCCAGACGCTTGAGCGAGCCTTCGATCTCGCGCTTGATGGCTTTGGCGGAAAGGCCACCTTCGTTAAAGTACACCTTGCTGGCAAGCACGACGTTCTCGCGAGCGATGCCCAGATCGCGCAGGGCGGTGCCAATATACTCTTCGCTCGTGCCAAAGCTGTAACAGTTTGCGGTATCGATAAAGTTGATTCCGGTGTCGAGCGCGCTTGATGACGGCGCGCGTGTCGTCGGGTCCGATGGTCCATTGGTGAAAGTCGGGGCTGGGCTCGCCAAAGCTCATACCTCCCAGGCAGAGCTTAGAGACTTTGATGCCGGAATGTCCAAGGGTGGTGTACTGCATGATGCTCCTATTTCTGGTTCTCAACGTCGGGGTGCCAGGTGGCATATTGCGCAAGCTTCTCGGGCGTGCGCTCATAGAAGGGTTTCCCGCGATCGAGGGTAGCCATGGCGGTCATGTCGCTGTCCGTGAGCTCGAAGTCGAAGACATCGATGTTGTCGGCGATGTGCGTCGGATTCTTGGAGCCTGGAATGACGATATTTCCCTCTTGGATATGCCAACGCATAATGATTTGAGCAGGCGTTTTGCCATACTTGACAGCGAGGTCGCGCACGACGGGCTCGTTCATGATGCTGCTGTTACCGCGCCCGCCGAGCGGGTACCACGCCTGCAACGCAATGTCGTGCTGGGCGAGCAGCTTCTTCAGTTCGGTCTGCGGGAAATACGGATGGCACTCGACCTGAATAAGGGATGGAACGATCTCGCAATTTGCGAGAAGCTTCTCGATTTCGTTCTCGTCGAAATTGGAGATTCCGATGGAGCGGAGCTTGCCTTCCTTGTACGCGATCTCAAGCTTCTCATAGCCCGCCAAGTAGTCGCCTGCGGGTTGGTGCAGAATCATGAGGTCGATGTAAGGTGTGTTCAGACGCTCGAGCGTTTCGTCAACGGCGGTGTCGCTGTTGTAAAAATAGGGCCAGAGCTTGGTTTCGAGAAACACGTTTTCGCGCGGCAAGTCTGATTCGCGCACGCCACGACCCACTGCTCGCTCATTCACGTATGCATTGGCAGTGTCGATGAGCTCATACCCCATGCCGAGTGCGGAGGTAACCGACGATTGGGCATCGTCGGGTTTAAGCAGATACGTGCCAAGTCCTAGCTGGGGGATTTTGATGCCGTTATTGAGCGTGATGTATTCCATGCGCTTCCTTTCTCGATGGTTCTCTTCTGTAACGATAGTTCCGAGATTTGATAATGTATATTGCCTATAGCAACTAGCTAGATATACGGATTATGTATGTGAAACGAATTGGACCGAATGAAGTTCTCCGTTGTGCACGAAGGAGCAATCATGGAGCTGCGAACGCTGCGTTATTTTCTTGCTGTGGCCCGCGAGGAAAACATGACCGAAGCTGCTAACGTGCTACATGTGACGCAGCCCACGCTCTCGCGCCAGATAGCCGATTTGGAACGCGAGCTGGGCGTGGAGCTGTTCGAGCGCACCAATCGATCGTGTGTACTCACGAGCGATGGCATGCGCTTGCGCCAGCGCGCCGAGGAGATTGTCTTGCTGGTGGAACAGACCGAGCTAGAGTTGGCGGATCGGGAGCTCGGCATTGCAGGCGTTATCCGCATTGGAGCCGGCGAAACCAAATCGATGCGGCTGGTGCTCGATACTTTTGCGGAGCTGCATCGGAGTCATCCCGGAGTGACGATTGAGCTCTATACCGGCAATGCCGATGCGGTGGAGGAGCGCTTGGAGCGTGGCTTGCTCGACTTTGCCCTGCTGTTGGAGCCCGTTAACGTCGAGAAATACGAGTGGATCCGTATGCCTGAGGCTGACCGGGCCGGCGCCGTTGTCGCCGCGAGCGGTCCATGGGGTGGCCTGGACGTGTTAACGCCTGCGGACGTGGCGAAGATGCCGCTGCTGGTGAGTTCGCGTACCTCGAATCGAGCGTTCGATCTCGAAGTGTGGTCGGGCGGCGTCTTCAGCTTCGATGACCTCAACGTCGTGGGGCATTTCGATCTGATCGGCAACGCGTCGCACCTGGTGCGTTCGGGCACCGCATGTGCGGTTGGTATTGGAAGCTTGTTGCAGATAGATGAAAGCAGCGACCTGCGTTTTATCCCGTTTGAGCCGCCGCTCACCATTGCATCGTATCTGGTGTGGAAAAAATATCGCCTGCGTTCTCGCGCCTGCGAAGAGTTTCTGAACCGTTTGAATAGGATGTGACAAGGGGGCAGTCCCTTTGCCGCATTGATCTGAGAGTGGATGTTGATGTATTTATCGCTGGCCCCTATGGAGGGGATTACCGGGCATGTGTTCCGTCGCGTGCATGCGGAGTGTTTCGGCGCACTCGATTGTTATTACACGCCGTTTTTGCCGCCGCCGCGCGTGGGCAACCGCTTTGGCGGTAAGGCGTTTAAAGAGGTCGATCCCGCCAATAACCAGGGGCTTAACGTGGTGCCTCAGCTGATGTCCAAGAATGCGGATGAGTTTGTGTGGGCGGCGCAGGTGCTCGCCGACATGGGTTATCACGAGGTCAATCTCAACCTTGGCTGCCCCTCGGGCACGGTTGTAGCCAAGGGGAAGGGTTCGGGTTTCTTGCGCAATCTCGACGAGCTCGAGGTGTTCTTGAGCGACGTGTGCGAACGCTCGCCGTTGCCGGTGTCGGTCAAGACCAGGCTGGGGTTGGAAAGCGACGACGAATACGAGCGTGTGCTTGACCTCTATTGCCGCATGCCGCTGGCAGAGCTGATCGTGCATCCGCGCGTGCAAAAGGACCGCTATGCGGGTTCGCCGCGCAAAGAGTTTTACGGCGAGACGCTGGAGCGGGCGCCGTTCCCGGTGGCCTACAACGGCGACATCTTTGATCTTGAGGAGATGGATGCGCTGGTGGAGGCCTATCCCGGAACGCGTCACGTAATGTTGGGGCGCGGCTTGCTTGCGAACCCCGCGCTGGCTCGCATGGTTAAGGGCGGCCCTACTGCCACGGCTGCTGAGCTGCAGCGCTTCCACGACACGCTGTTTGCGGCATATGCGGAAGAGATTGGCGGCAATGCGGTCTTTCGCATGAAGGAGTGGTGGTTCTACGCCAAATGCGCCTTCGCCAATCCCGCTAACGTTCACAAGATCGTGCGCAAGACCAAAAAGGTCGACGAATACCGCGCCGCCGTCGAGCGCGTCTTTCGCGAGCAGCCACTTGCGCCCATAGCCCGCTTTCACGGCTAGTTAGTCGTTGGGGACGTTCTTTAACGACTAGTCATTTAAGAACGCCCCCAACGACTATGTTGCAAAAGCTGTACGTCAGCACCCAAAGATGTCGAAAAATGTCGACTTTGGATGCTGACATACACGTTTGGGTTCGGCGGGGGACTAGGCAATCCTTGCGTCAAGGGTAATGAGCTCCCTGAGCCGCTCTGTGCGTGTCTGCCCATGACGCTTTGCCTTTGCGTCAAACGCCTCAAGAACCGATTCACCCACACGTGCCGATAAAACAACGCTTGGCTCATCAGAGATCGACGGCCTTCCCAGCTTGATGGTGCGACCCTTCGGCCACTCATCTTTTTCGTATGCCTCCGCGGCTTTCTCCAACTCTCCGGGTGCAAACCCCATCATCTTTTCGAGCTGCTTAGCATCCATAGCGCCTCCTATCGATCGACATAATGTCGAGCGCTGGTTCTCGGAATCTCTTTTTGTATACAGTTTTGTAGACAAAAATACAAGCAGCTTATCAAGCTAATTAGCGTGTTTTGACTAGTTTTTTCGATAGGAAATGGGCATCGATGGTTTCGATATTTCTTCACTTTCCAAGTTGGAACATGAGCGCTCATTGAACCTGCAGAGGGGGCACTTTAACAAACTATCGAGGTTCTGGCCAGGAGCTTTCACCGGTCTTCGGTGGTGAGAACAGCTCAATTCGCGACACAGTGTGTCGCGAATTGGAGTAGTCGCTGAGTGTTCTTTAACAACTAGTCATTCAAGAAGAGAGCGTCTAAGTGCCGGAATTGCTATTTTGAGTCGTCCCTAACGACTATTCTGGAGGGCAGTGTGCAAAAAAGGGTAAATATGAGTACTGTTGCCATTGTGGTTGCATTTATCTTCTTCAAAAATAAGGTCCCTGATGAGATTTAATACCATTGGCTTCTCTTTTATTGAACATATGGGGAGAAATAACGCCATCTGCGGACGCTTGGGGCGTTGAATGATCCCTGAAATGATTAAAATCGCTGTTACTAAACAAGTAGCAGTACTCATATTTGCCATTTTTTGAACACGGTCCTCTAAGGAGCCCTTTCCAGAGACGTCGGATGGCTTCAAACAGCCATAATCCAAAG
>URTP01000002.1 GCA_900550835.1 uncultured Collinsella sp.
TCTTTGATATGTTTTACACATCTTTCTGTTTATTTTCTGTTTGCACACGGTATGCGCAGTGATGCGTGTACGACCCGAGACCCGCCCCTTTTTTTCTTATAAAATCGGTCGTCCTATCTTATTGGCTATCGTCTTTTTAACCTGATTGTAAGCCGCCAACCGCTGCATGATATCCTTTTGTTCGTCGTCGGGAAGTTCGTCGTCCAACTTCGCCTGCAACTCCTTGATCAGCGCCTCGACGACTTTCGATTTGTAGAGCGTCACGGCCTTCGGGACCCCCACGGCCAGCATCTCGGCGTCGGTTTCCAGGTGTATTTCCTTGCGCCGCCACAGCTCGCTAAGCACATAGTTGTCGTCCGCCGTGAGGATGTCCACCGACATGTTGCACACCTCCGGGTCGATGTGGTTCAGGAAAACGTGCGCCGGGACCTCAACGCCGGTCCCCAACTGCGTCCACTGTTCGCGGTAAACATTCATGATCTTGGCGTAGACCGGATTGCGGAACTCGATGTTGTCGTCGCTCAGCTCCGCGAAGATCACCTCCGCGACGTTGCACGCCACCATCGTCCGCCCCTCCTTGAAGTCGAACGAGCAATGGCCGTATTTCAGGAGGTATTTCACGATCTCGCGCTCCAAAGCCTCGAAACTGCTCCCGGCCTCGACCTGTTTGACGAACTCCACCTCGGGCTGTGGCGCCTCCCTCTGCCTCAGCGTCGTCTGCCGGCGCAGGAACTCGTCGGTCTCGCGGTCGCCCGACGTGGTCATGCGCTTGCGTGCCACCTCCGAAATGAGTATCTGCTCGTCGATGTCCATGATCCGCGCGCACTCCTTGATGTAGACCGAGCGCTGAATCGGATCGGGAATCACCGACACCGACTGCACCATGTCGGCGATCAGCGCCGCTTTGCGGATCGGGTCGCCCTCGGCGTCCTGCAACAGCAGTTTGGCCTTGAACTCCAGGAAGTCCTGCTCGTTGGCGCGGATATACTCCTGCAACTCGGATGCCGTATGGCTGCGCGCGAACGAATCGGGGTCCTCCGGCTCGGGCAGCAGCACCACGCGCACGTTCATGCCCTCCTTCAAGATCATGTCGATACCGCGCAGCGAGGCGTGAATGCCCGCCGAATCGCCGTCGTAGATCACCGTGATATTCTTCGTAAAGCGGTTCAGCAGGCGTATCTGCTCCGTCGTAAGCGACGTGCCGGACGAAGACACGACGTTCTCGACCCCTGCCTGATGCATCGAAATCACATCGGTGTATCCTTCGACCATGATGGCGAAATCCTGCTGCTGAATGGCCTTCTTGGCGAAATAGAGACCGTAAAGTTCGCGTTTCTTGCTGTATATCTCGCTCTCGGGGGAGTTCTGGTACTTGGCCACCTGCTTGTCGGTGCGCAGCGTGCGGCCTCCGAACGCCACGATGCGCCCCGAAATGTTGTGCACGGGGAAGATCACGCGGTCGCGGAACCGGTCGTACAACGAGCCGTCCCGGTCGCTGACCAGCGAAAGTCCCGTCGAGAGGAGAAACTCCTTCTTGTAACCCGCCGCCAGGGCGTCCTTCGACATCCGGTCGCCCTTCGCGGGGCAGAATCCGAGTCCGAATTTCTTGATCGTGGCGTCGGTCATCCCGCGCTTCTGGCGGAAGTAGGCCAGTCCCACGCTCTGTCCTTCGGTCTCGCGCTGGAGGTAGTTGGCGAAATACTCCGCGGCCCAGCCGTTCAGGGCGAACATCGACTCGCGGTCGTCGTTGCGGCGCACCTCCTCTTCGGTCAACGCTTCCTCCTTAACCTCGATGCCGTAACGCTTGGCCACCATCTTCAGCGCCTCGGCATAGGTTGTGGCTTCCTGATCCATTACGAAAGTCACGGCATTACCGCCCTTCCCACAACCGAAACATTTATAAAGGCCTTTCGAAGGAGAGACTACGAACGACGGGGTCTTCTCGTTGTGGAAAGGACAACACGCGACATAGTTCACGCCCTTTCGTTTGAGCGTGACGTATTCGCCGATAATATCCACGATATTGGCGGCGGCGTAAATGCGGTCTACTGTTTCCCGGTCGATCATAGCCTACAAAGGTACGAATAATCGAATTAAGAATTAAAAATTAAGAATTAAAAATTATTCTCCGCCCGCCGTCTTCCATCCGATGTCCCCGCACTTCTTCGGCATGAGATTCGAACACGAGGAAATAATTCGCGACTTTTAATTCTTAATTTTTAATTCTTCACTACCTTTGCATCTATGGATTTCAAGTTAGTATCGGACTATGCCCCGATGGGCGACCAGCCGGAGGCGATCGGGCAGCTCGTCAGCTCGATCGAACACGGGTCCAAACACAACACGCTGCTGGGCGTGACGGGTTCGGGAAAGACTTTCACGGTGGCCAACGTCATCGCGCGGCTGAACCGTCCGACGCTGGTCCTGAGCCACAACAAGACCCTCGCGGCGCAGTTGTACGGGGAGTTCCGCAACTTCTTCCCGGAGAACGCCGTGGAATATTTCGTGTCGTATTACGACTACTACCAGCCGGAGGCCTACCTGCCTTCGACGGACACCTATATCGAGAAAGACCTCCAGATCAACGCCGAGATCGAGAAGATGCGCCTCGGCACGGTCGCCACGCTGCTGTCGGGCCGCCGCGACGTGATCGTCGTGTCGAGCGTCTCGTGCCTCTACGGCGCGGGCAACCCGGCGGACTTCCACGCCACGGCCATCAACATCAAGGTGGGGCAGGTCGTCAGCTACAAGCATTTCCTCTACAAGCTGGTCGAGGCGCTCTACACCCGCACCGAACGCGAGCTGGAGCCTGCGACGTTCCGCGTCAACGGCGACACGGTGGACATCATGGCGGCCTTCGGCGAGTTCGGCAACCAGTGCTTCCGCGTGATGTTCTTCGACAACGAGGTGGAGGCCATCCAGTCGATCGACCCCGTCACGGGACAGCGCATCGCCTCTCTCGACAGCATCACGCTCTACGCCACGAACCTGTTCGTGACGACCAAAGAGCGCATCAACGCCGCCGTGCAGCAGATCTACCTCGACCTGGGCAAGCAGATCGAGTTCTTCGAACGCGCCGGGCGTCCGATGGAGGCGCAGCGCATCAAGCAGCGCGTGGAATACGATGTCGAGATGATCAAGGAGTTGGGGTACTGCCCCGGCATCGAGAACTACTCGCGTCATCTGGACGGTCGCAAGCCGGGTGAGCCGCCGTTTACCCTGATCGATTACTTTCCTAAGGACATGCTCTGCATCATCGATGAGAGCCATGTGACGGTGCCGCAGATTCGCGGTATGCACGAAGGTGACCGCTCGCGTAAGGTAACGCTGGTGGAACACGGTTTTCGCCTGCCCTCGGCACTCGATAATCGCCCGCTTCGTTTCGATGAGTTTGAGGCAAGGATACCCCAGTTTATCTATGTTTCGGCCACACCGGGCGACTACGAGCTGCGGGTGAGCCAAAACGACGTGGAGCAGATTATTCGTCCGACCGGTCTGCTCGACCCCAAGATCGATGTGCGTCCGGTTCGTGGGCAGATTGACGATCTTGAGGACGAGATTCGCGAGCGCGTTGCCCGCAAGGAGCGCGTGCTGGTGACCACGCTCACCAAGCGCATGGCCGAGGACCTGACCGACCATCTGCTTGATGCCGGCATTAAGGTCAATTACATGCACTCCGATACAGCGACGATGGACCGTGTCGAGATCCTGCGAACGCTGCGCGAGGGCAAGATCGATGTTCTCGTTGGCATCAACCTGCTTCGCGAGGGCCTAGACCTTCCCGAGGTCTCACTGGTGGCAATTCTCGATGCCGATAAGGAAGGCTTCTTGCGCAACCGCCGTTCGCTGATTCAGACGATTGGCCGCGCGGCCCGTAACGCCGATGGCGAAGTCATCATGTATGCGGACGTTGTGACCGATTCGATGAAAGAGGCCATCGAGGAGACGCAGCGCCGTCGCGAGATTCAGATGGCATATAACGAAGAACATGGCATTGTGCCCAAGACGGTGCGCAAGGCCATCAACGACATCTCAAGTTTTATTGCCGAGGCCGAAAAAACCGTGGGTTCCAAGGGACGCTCGAAGGGCGACTCTCTTGGCCATGGCGCATTCTATACGCCCGATGAGTTGGGCGAGGGTGGCGTGCCGGAAACGGTGGCGCCCGAGCAGACACTTGCGGAGCAGTTGGAAGAACTGCCGCATGACGAGCTCGTGCGGATCGTCGAAACCATGGAAGAGGATATGCGTAACGCTTCTGCCGCCATGGACTTTGAGGAGGCGGCGCGCCTGCGCGATGCCGTCGTTCAGATTCGGGCGATGCTCGAGGGTGCGTCTGAGGACGAGACGATCGAGCGCTTACGTTCGCAGGCCCGCAAGGGTTCCACGTTCGCATCGGGCAGAAAACGCCAGGGTGCACGGTTTAAGAAATAGTGAACAGGCCCCGAGTTCCCTGTGGAGCTTGGGGCCTGTGTCTTTTGCGCGCTGGAATTCGTGCGTTAGAGGTCTGCGATCAGGGCTTCGGCACAACGGATGCCGTCGGTGGCCGCGCTCATGATGCCGCCGGCATATCCAGCTCCCTCACCACAAGGGTAGAGGCCCGGGGTCGACACGGCATGGCACGTTCGGTCTCGGGCGACAGTGACCGGTGAGCTCGAACGAGTCTCCACGCCGGTAAGAACGGCATCGGGGCAGTCGTAGCCGCGTAGCTTTTTTCCGAGTAGGGGAAGTCCCAGGCGGAGCGACTCGATGATATGCTGCGGCAGGGCTTCGTCAATTGCCGTCCAGGTCACACCGAGCGGATAGGTGGGCTTTACCTTTCCGGGCGCCTTACTGGCGCGTCCTGCGAGGAAATCTCCGACGAGCTGTGCTGGTGCGTTCCAGTTGGAACCGCCCAGGCGATAGGCGGCCGCCTCGCAGGCACGCTGGAGCTCGATGCCGGCGAGCGGGTCATTGTTGGGAAGGTCCTCAGGCGTGACGTTAACGAGCAGGGCGGCATTTGCGTTGCGTCCGTCGCGGGCATTGAGACTGGCCCCGTTGACGCACAGATGGCACGGTTCTGAAGAGGCGGCAACAACCTGTCCGCCGGGGCACATACAAAACGAGAACACGCTGCGGCCGTTGGGAAGATGGGCAACAAGTTTGTAGGGGGCCGCCCCGAGCGCTGGATGTCCCGCCGAGGCTCCATATTGGGCTCGGTCGATGTCGCGTTGCGGATGCTCGATGCGAACGCCCATGGCAAAGGTCTTTTGTGCGAGGGCCACGTTGTGGTCCTTAAGGAGCTCAAAAATATCGCGAGCAGAATGCCCGCAGGCGAGGATGAGGTGCTTTGTCTCGATTGACTCGTAAGCGGCGTCTTGGGACGATTGGACATCAATGCCGGTGATGGCGCCAGATCCATCGGTTCGAATATTGACGAGCTTTGTTCGATAGCGGACGGTTCCACCGAGCTGCTCGATGCGCTGAGAAATGTTGGTGACGACGGTGGGGAGGATGTCGGAGCCAATGTGCGGCTTGGCGTCCCACAGGATGTCGCGAGGTGAGCCCGCTTCGACGAAGGTCTCAAGAATCAGGCGATGGGCGGGATTTTTGGTTCCCGTATTGAGCTTGCCGTCCGAGAATGTTCCCGCGCCGCCCAGGCCAAACTGGATATTGCTTTCGGGGTCGAGGATACGCTCCTTCAGGAAGAGGTCGATTGCCTGCGAGCGGCGAAGCGCCGGGTCGCCCCGTTCGATAAGCAAGGGCTTCAGACCCGCTTCGGCAAGGGTCAGGGCGGCGAAAAGGCCAGCGCATCCGGCACCGACGACGACAGGGCGCTCTTTGGGTGCGCCGGAAACGGGGGAGGGGAATGAAGGCTCATTGTCGTCTATCGTGCGCACGCGTGAGCGGTCGCGCTCGGCCACGCTGCCGAGCACTGTCTGCTCGATGTCTGGGCTCGTCAGCTCAACACGAAAGCTCAGGATGAAATGAACGTCTCGTTTTTTGCGGGCATCGATGGACTTGCGGTGGAGCTCGATGGACTTGATCTCGGAGTCTTTGCAACGCAGGACGCGTTTGACGACTCGCTTGCCAACGATGAGGCAGGCTTTTTCGTCGCCGGCCTCATCGAGCGACGCGTGGACTTGGGTGATTTCGATCATCGAGGTCTCCTTAGATGCAAAAAAGAGGCCGCTCGGTGTCCCAGACGGCCCGAATGCGTTTTGATTATAGGCTGCGCGGCTATAGGCTGCTTGCAGCGCGAATACCCGAGATCCAAGCCCACGCAAGGTTGAAACCGCCGCAATCGGCATCGATGTCGAGCGCCTCGCCACAGATGTAAAGTGGGGCGCCTGCCGCGTTGCTCACGCAGAGGTTGGGAGCTGAGACACTCTCGATGGGCACGCCGCCGCGCGTGACCTGTGCTGAGCGCTCCTCGGCTGTTCCCTCGACGAGCAACTTAAAGTGTTTGAGGATCGAGACCAGGTGGATGACATCGTTGGAGCCTGGATGGCACTGCTCGAACGCTGTGCAGACGACGCGGGAGAGTTGCGGGGCGAGCATGCCGTCGAGCCAACGGGGATCGCGGGGCGAAAAGCCGCCGAGCAGCTCAACGCGCCGGTTGAGCATATCGAGCAACTCGTCTTTGGAGAGGTCGGGGAAAACGTCGAGCAGGATCGTATCGCCGTGCTGGATACGACGAGAGAGGTTGAAGACAGCGACGCCCGAGATGCCAAAGGTTCGGAAGAGCACTTCGCCGTCTTCGCGCCAGAGCTCCTCGTGATTGCGGGTGAGCGTCAAACGGGCGCGGACGCGCAGGCCATCCAGTGTCTTGAGCGCAGTCTGGTCGCCGAAGACCGATGCCGACACAGGGCAGAGGACGGGGTGCTGCGGTGTGAGGGGAAGATTGAACGTCTTCGCGATGTCGGCAGGGTTGCCGCCCGTAGCGATAATTACGGCCTTTGCCTGCAGCGTCTCGTTCTTGCGAGGGGTGTCGGCGAGCGCCTTCCGAAGCGAGCGGAGTTCCGATTTTCGGTCATCGTGCTTTTTTGCCTTGAGTGCTCGCGCGGGACGGTCTATTTGGAGTGCCCAGCCCTCGGGGGCTTTGAATGCCGAGGCAACGTTGGCTCCGCAGATTAAGGTGATACCTAGGCGGTCGCAAACGTTGAGCAGCGCGCCGCGCACCGATTCGGCGCGAAGGGAGCGCGGGTACAGCCGGCCTTCCTCGGAGGTTGTCATGATACCCAGCGAGGAGAAGAAACCCATAAGCTCTTGTTCGGGCTGGGGGCCCATGACGGATTCGACGAATGCGGGGTGGTTATACCGCTGAGGATCAATCGATTCGTTGGAGAGGTTGCAGCGGCCGTTACCGGTCGCAAGAAGTTTAAGGCCGCAGGCAACATCGCGCTCAACGATGCAGGCGCTTTTGCCTGCGCGTGCGGCCGTAACGGCGGCGGCGAGACCCGAGGCCCCGCCGCCGATTACCAGGACGTCATAGAAGGCGCTCGCGTTCACTTAGGCCTCGGCGGTCTCGTGCGGGGCAATGGCCTCGACGGCAGAGACGGCCTGGGGCAGCATGTGTGCGGGCAGTGCGGTCTCAACCTCGCCCTTATCGCAAGCCTCGGCGAGTGCCGGATTGATGGGAAGCTGCCCTAGGATCTCGAGGTTGTAACGCTCGGCGACCTCGGGGAGCTTGCTCTTGCCAAAGACTTCGATCTTCTTGCCGCAATCGGGGCACTCGATATAGCTCATGTTTTCGACGATTCCCAGAATGGGGACGTTCATCTTCTCGGCCATGTTGACCGCCTTGGCGACGATCATCGAGACCAGATCCTGCGGGCTCGTGACGATGACGATGCCGTCGACCGGCAGCGACTGGAAGACGGTGAGCGCGACGTCGCCTGTTCCCGGAGGCATGTCGACCAGTAGGTAGTCGATGGGGCCCCACGAGGTCTCGCTCCAGAACTGCCTAATGGCGCCTGCGATGACCGGACCGCGCCAAAGGACGGGGTCGGTCTCGTTTTGGAGCAGCAGGTTGGAGCTCATGACCTTGACGCCGTGCTCGGAGATTTCGGGCAGCATAAGGTTGCCAAGGGCATGGACGTGGCGTCCGCTCATACCGAACATCTTGGGGATAGAGGGACCGGTGATGTCGGCATCGAGGACGCCGACCTTGCGGCCGTGACGGGCAAGCTCGGTGGCGATGGCACCGGTGACAAATGACTTGCCGACACCGCCCTTGCCGGAAAGCACGGCGATGACGCGCTTGACCTCGGACAGCGTGTTCTCCTCAAATTGCGACGGCGACGTTTGTCCGCCGGCGGCCTGTGCGTGTTCGCAACCCATGTATGACTCCTTTGTATATGCTGGGGCCGGGGCCCCGCGATGTGACACGAGCGTCATTGTACCCTCGTTTGCGAGCGGGAGTCATTTGCGATGCGTTTGGGCCGAGCGTGCTTGCAATACGATGGGCCCAAGCGAATGGGCGGGCTTACTGAACTTTGCTGGCGAACTCGAGGTATTGCATGCGCTGCAGCTTGTCGATCGTCGAGGCGTAGGGGCTGTCTTCCGATTCCAAGTCGTAGCGCAGCCCGTCGGCACCGAGATAGCCGGCGACATTGATGGTGGGCGCATCTGACCTTGTCGCAAGCAGGGCCTTTTGGTAATTGGTGAGCGGGGCGCCGATCTTATTAAGGGTAATGGCTGCAATCTCGTTTGCCCCGACGGTGTCGTAGACGTTGAGCTCGGTATTGCCGGCGATCTCATAGTTAGCCCAGACGAGATATGTCGACTGATAGATACGGAAAGCGTGGCTTGCCGTATCTTCCTGAGGGTACAGCTCGTCGTTGAGAGTCGTTGCGGCGCTCGGCTGATGGTCGCCAAAAAAGACAAGAACAACCGGTCTGCCGATGTTGCGGAGCTCGTTGATAAAGTACTCGAGGTCCCGGTCGGATGCGTTGATGCAGGTGAGATAGGTGTTGAGCGCGCTGTTGGCGCCTTCGCTGGCTCCCTCGACCCAATAGTTTGTCAGCTCTTCGGCGGGAACGGTGCCATAGTCGTAGCCGCCGTGATTTTGCATCGTGACGTCAAAGATGAACTGCGGCGCTTCGTCGGTTCTAAGCAGGTCGAGTATCTTGTCGTAGGTGGCGTAGTCGCATACGCCGGCATGGTAATAGGGCGCACCTTCGAAATCGCCGATTGAAAGAAAGTCTCCAAAGCCCAGCTGCTGATAGATTTTATCTCGATGGTAGTTGACGGGGTTTTGCGGGTGCATAGCGGTAGTGGTATACCCAAGCTCTTTAAGGTCCTTTGCCAGGCTGTTTACGCCATTCATCTGATACAGCTGATAGGGGATCTTGCCTAATCCGACAAAGGCCGTTGTCGCTCCGGTCAAAAATTCGAATTCGGAGTTCGCCGTTCCGCCACCGGCGACCGAAGCGAGCATGGTGCCGCGAACAAGTGTGTCGGGAAGCGAGTTGTAGAATGCGGGGCCGGTGTACCCGGCCGCCTGGAGCTGCTCAAAGCACGAAAGGTCGCTAAAACTCTCATTCATGACGGCAACAATCGTCGGCTTGATTTCATTGAACTGGGCAACGGCCGCCGCGCGCTGCTCGCTCGAGCCATATGTGCTGTCGTAGGCGTCGGCGAGCTCCTGCTCGATGCTCTGCGCCTCATCGGGCGTATAGTCTTCGGGCTTCTCAATGGGCAACTCGTTGACCATTTCGGTGAACGAAGTGATAAAACCCTGAGACGCATACGTGGTGATGGGCTGCCAACGGTCAAATCCAAAATCCAGCGCCTGCTCCAAGTCGATGTTGGAAAAGCCTGAGAGCCCCACAACGGTCACTAGCAGAAAAGCACAGAGGTTAGTGGCGATAGCGGGGAAGACATGGGTGGGCGTACGGAGCTTTCGCGGTCGGATGAGCGAAAGAAGCCCCAGGGAAATCTCCAGCAGGGCGAGAGAGGTTACGATTCCGGCGGTAAAGGTAAACTCGTATCCCTCGCTCACTTCCATTGCGGTGCCAAGGGCCAAGATATCGCTTGGCAGGATGGCTTCGCCTTTAAACGTTATGACGAAGTGCTCGGCAATGCCAAGGATGCAGCAGACGACGGGCACGAGAGCCATGACACCTCCATGACGCTGTCCCAGCAAATAAAGGGAGAGCAGAACCGTCGCGAGCAGCCCGACGGAAAACCCGAATGAGTTGGCGGGAATGCGATAGAACGTTTCGTTGCAGGCAATTTCGAGTGAAACGAACGAGAGCGCTGAAATAGCGGCGATGACAAGGATGTCACGGCAAATACAGGCAACCGTTCCCGTCGCAAGGTCGGTTTGGTCGATAAGTCCCGAAACCAAGGGCTCGACAAGAAGCATGACGGCGGCAGCACCGAGCGCCGAATAAGAAAGGACCCATAGGGAGCTGCCCTCATTTACGAGCAATTGATTCGTAACCCATGCAGCTACCACGCCGAGCGGGATGAGGAGCGTCGCGCACCAAAAGACGCGGGCAATGGGTGGCTTTTCGTTGCGTTTGATTGAAAAATACACGCGCACGACGACGGCGGCCACGATAAGGACGGCGATGAATATGGGCAGATTGGCCATGTCGCTCGAAGTGATTTCAAGGGGGATATCTTCGGTCATGGACGTTCCTCTGTTACAGCAAATTAAGTTCAGTATTAGATTACTGTAACCTTTCCACGGCATTTCGAGAAACAAAGCGCCCGATACGCAAAGCTAAAGGTCTGCGAATCTTGTATTACGAACATCTGTGCGCGTCGAGTGCGCTAAACTCATCGGCAGTATGATTCGATGCAATAGGAGGCAAGGAGCTTCCATGTCTGATTCTTCTATCGTTATTCGCGGCGCCCGTGAGCACAACCTCCGTGATATCGATGTTTCCATTCCGCGTGACCAACTCGTGGTCATTACCGGTCTTTCTGGCTCGGGCAAGAGTTCGCTGGCATTTGACACTATCTATGCTGAGGGCCAGCGTCGATACGTCGAGAGTCTTTCGAGCTATGCGCGCCAGTTCTTGGGACAGATGGACAAACCCGACTTGGATTCAATCGACGGCCTTTCGCCGGCGGTGTCGATCGACCAAAAGACGACGTCTAAAAACCCTCGCTCGACGGTTGGCACCGTAACCGAGATTTATGACTATCTGCGCCTGCTGTTCGCCCGTGTGGGCACCCCGCACTGTCCCGAATGCGGCCGTGTCATTGAGCGCCAGACGACCGACCAGGTTGCCGACAAGGTCTTGACGGCGGGGGAGGGCCGCCGCGCGTTTGTGCTGGCACCGGTGGTGCGCGGGCGAAAAGGCGAGTACACCAAACTGTTTGAGGATCTTCGCGCCGAGGGCTTTAGCCGCGTGCGTGTCGACGGTGAAGTGCGCTCGCTCGACGATCCGATCGATCTGGACAAGAAGTTCAAGCACGATATCGAGGTCGTGGTCGACCGCATCGTGATCCGTGAGAACTCGCTGGGCCGTATCGCCGAGTCTGTTGAGCAGGCGACCGCGCTGGCGCACGGCAATGTGAACGTATACTTGCTGCCCGACCGCGATGCTCCCGAGGGGACCGAAGGCGAGTTGCTGGAGTATTCGCTGGCGTTAGCGTGCCCGGAGCATGGGCACTCCATCGATGACCTGCAGCCGCGTGATTTCTCGTTCAACGCGCCCTATGGCGCGTGCCCAGAGTGCGATGGCCTGGGCTTTAAGAAGACGGTCGATGCCGAGGCCCTAATCGAAGACCCCTCGAAGTCGATCGCCGACGGGGTCTTTGGCAGCCTGTTTGGCAACTCTAACTACTATCCGCAGATTTTCGCTGCGGTCTGCAAACACTTTAAGGTGAGCGTCGATACGCCGTGGGAGGATCTGCCTCCGCGGGTGCGTCGCGCGTTTTTAGACGGCATAGGCGACCAGAAGATTTCGGTCGACTATCAAAAGCTCGATGGGCGCCGCAGCCAGTGGGACACCAAGTTCTCGGGCGTGCGCAATATCCTGTACGAGCGCTATACCGAGACGACTAATGAGAACACCAAGGCGCGCTTGGAGAAGTACATCCGCGAGGAGCCGTGCTCGAGCTGCCACGGCGCTCGTTTGCGCCCCGAGATGCTCGCCGTCACCGTGGGCGGCAAGTCCATTTACGAGGTCTGCTGCCTATCGTGCCGCGAGTCGCTCGAGTTTTTTGAGGGCTTGGAGCTTACCGAGCGCCAACAGTTTATCGGCGGGCGCATCGTCAAGGAAATCCTGGAGCGCTTGCGTTTTCTGGTCGATGTCGGACTCGACTATCTGACCCTCGATCGTGCCTCGGCGACGCTTTCCGGAGGCGAGGCCCAGCGCATTCGCCTGGCAACGCAGATCGGCGCCGGCCTCATGGGTGTCCTGTACATTTTGGACGAGCCATCGATTGGCCTCCATCAGCGCGATAACGAGCGCCTGATCAAGACGCTTGAGCGCCTACGCGATATCGGCAATACCGTCATCGTCGTCGAGCATGATGAGGATACGATTCGTGCTGCCGACTATGTGATCGACATGGGCCCCGGCGCGGGCGTGAACGGCGGACACGTAGTCCTGCCGATATCATGGCGTGTCCCGAGTCGATGACGGGCGCTTATCTGACCGGCAAACGAATGATCCGGGTTCCCGATGAACGCCGCAAGCCCGGTCGCGGCTGCCTTAAGATCACGGGCGCCCGCGCCAACAACCTCAAAAACGTTACCGCCAAGATCGAGTTTGGTACGCTTACGGTCGTTACCGGCGTGTCGGGATCGGGTAAGAGCTCCCTGGTTACCGACACTATCGCACCTGCCCTTACGAATGCCATTCACCGTTCGACGCGCCCTGTGGGTCCGTATAAGAAAATCGAGGGCATCGAGTGTATCGATAAGGTTATCGATATCGACCAGTCGCCGATTGGCCGCACGCCGCGTTCCAACCCTGCTACGTACATTGGCCTGTGGGATGATCTTCGCGCGCTGTTTGCGAGTACGCCGGAGTCGAAGGCGCGCGGCTACTCGCCGGGACGTTTCTCCTTTAACGTGAGCGGCGGTCGCTGCGAAGCATGCAAGGGCGACGGACAAATTAAGATCGAGATGCACTTCCTTCCCGATATCTATGTCCCCTGTGAGGTCTGCGGCGGCAAACGCTATAACCGCGAGACGCTTGAGGTCACCTACCGTGGTAAGACCATCTCGGACGTGCTCGACATGAGCGTCACCGAGGCACTGGCCTTCTTTGGGAATATCCCGCAGATTAAGCGCAAGCTCCAGACGCTGTACGATGTAGGCTTGGGCTACGTGAGCCTGGGCCAGCCCGCTACGACGCTCTCGGGCGGCGAGGCGCAGCGTGTGAAGCTCGCCAAGGAGCTTCATCGACGCCAGACGGGCAAGACGTTCTATATTTTGGATGAGCCGACGACCGGCCTTCATTTTGAGGACGTCCGCCAGCTGCTCGATGTGCTGCAGCGCTTGGTCGATGCGGGCAACACGGTGCTGGTGATTGAACACAACCTTGATGTCATCAAGGTTGCCGACCGCCTGATCGATATGGGCCCCGAGGGCGGTAACGGCGGCGGAACCGTCGTGGTTTCGGGCACACCGGAGCAGGTTACGGACTGTCCGCAGAGTTATACGGGCAAGTTTTTGGCGCCGTTGCTCAGGCGTGACCGGGAGCGTCAGGCTCAACTTGATGCTCAATAAATAGGCGATTCAGTTTATGGGCGCCATCGACTCCTTGTGATTCGATGGCGCTTGCTGTGTCGAAGTGACGTATGCAGCCGAATTGGACATATACTTAATCCTTGCGTCCGAATGCGAGGGAAAGGATATGCCATGGCAAAGGCTGTAAAGACGCCAAAAACCAATGCGATGCGCGAGCTGGAAAGCGCCGGCATTTCCTATGTTCTACATACGTACGAAGACGATGGTGATGAGTCGGCGGGCCTGGGGGTCGCGATTTCGGAGCAGCTTGGCGAGGAGCCCGGACAAGGATTTAAGACCTTGGTCTGCGTGACGCCGTCCAACGACCACGTCGTGTGCTGCATCCCTGTTGCCGACGAGCTCGATCTAAAGTCCGCCGCGCGTGCCGCGGGGGAGAAGTCCTTGGCCATGATGCATGTGAAGGATTTGCTTGCGGCGACTGGCTACGTTCGCGGCGGCTGCAGTCCGGTCGGTATGAAAAAACGCTACCGGACGCTCATTGATGAGACATGTGTCCTTTGGGATACCATTTTTATTTCGGGAGGCAAGCGTGGTTATCAGCTTGAGCTTGCACCTGATGATTTAATTGCATTTTGCGGGGCGACGGTCGCCCCGATTACGAGAGAGGACTGAGCGATGCCGCAGGAAGAATTGAAGTGCGGAGCTCATTTTGCAAAAGAATCTGCGCCTCAGACACCCTCATCCGAAGCTTCTTCGTCGCGAGACGACACTGACGACATGGGCTCGTCGGACTACTCCACGGTTGGTCGTTCCGCCGGGCTTATGACCATCCTGACCATCGTGTCTCGCGTCACCGGTTTTATCCGCACGTGGGCAATGGCGGCCGCTATCGGCATGTCGCTGCTCTCGTCTTCCTATCAGGTCGCCAACAACCTGCCCAATATGCTCTACGAACTCGTGATGGGCGGCATGCTCGTGACGGCGTTTTTGCCCGTGTACATGGGCGTGAGGCGTGAGCAGGGTCGCGAGGCCTCTAACGAGTACGTGGGCAACCTGCTCGGTATTCTGCTATTGGTGCTGGGTGGCATTTCGTTGCTGGGGACCGTGTTCGCCCCGGGCTTTATCTGGACGCAATCGTTCCTTTCGGGTGACGGCGGCAGCATGGATACCGCTGCGTTCATGTTCCGTTTCTTTGCCATCCAGATTCTGTTTTATGGTTTGGGCTCGGTGTTTTCGGGCGTCCTCAACGCACACCGCGACTACTTCTGGTCGACGTTTGCCCCGGTCCTCAACAATGTGATCGTCATTGCGAGCTTTATGGGCTTTGCGCCCGTGTCCGCACAGTTTGGCGAACGTGCCGGCATCATCTTGATTGCGGCCGGTACGACCCTCGGTGTCTTTGTTCAGATGGCATGTCAGATCCCCGCGCTTGGCAAGCACGGCGTGCATCCCCATATCCATATCGACTTTAAGGACCCCGCACTGCGCCAGACGATTGCGCTCGGTATCCCGACGCTGCTCGCCACGGTGTGCATGTTTGTCTCGACTTCTATCACCAACGCTGCTGCGCTGGTGGTCCAGCCCGAGACTGGTCCTTCCGTCATCGCCTATGCGCGCCTGTGGTACACGCTGCCCTACGCGCTGATTGCCGCCTCGCTTTCGACGGCGCTCTATACCGAGCTCTCTCACGACGCACAGGAGAAGGATTACGACAGCGTTCGCACGGGCATTTCGCGTGGCGTCGCCCAGATGCTGTTCTTCCTGGTTCCGTTCGCGCTGTACCTGATTGTCTTCGCGCGTCCGCTCAACATGATCTACTGCGCTGGCAAGTTCGATGAGTCCGGTGTGGGGCTGGTGTCGGAGTTCCTTATCTACCTGGCACTTTCCCTGCCGCTCTACGGCGTGGTCGTGCTGATGCAGAAGAGCTTCTCTGCCTTGCTCGACATGAAGCCCTATAGCCGCTATTGCCTGTATTCTGCCATCGGCCAGGCCGGCTCGGTTCTGCTGTTTGGCGTTGTGCTGGGCTTCGGTATGCCGGCAATCGCGCTTTCGTATGTCGTCGACTACGTGATCTTGGTCGGCTGTTCGCTGTGGTGGCTGCGTCGCCGCCTGCGTGGTCTTCAGGTTAAATCCATCCTGCATGGCGGTTTCTTTGGCCTTTTGCTCGGTGGCCTGGGTGCTGCCGCAGGCGCCGGCGTCATGTGGGCGCTTGAACGCTTTGTCGGGGCGCTTGGCGGCTCGATTCTGATTACTCTTGGCTACGTTTGCGTTGCGGGTGTCGTCTCGCTTGCTGTTACCTTTGGCCTTGCCGTCATCCTTAAGATGCCCGAGGTCTCGGCGCTGCTTCGTCGCAAGTAGGTGCGCGTGGCCGGTCACGACAACATTCCAACGCTTGCCGAGCAGGTTTCGCGCGTTCCCACGCAGCCCGGCTGCTACCTTTGGAAAGACACCAAGGGCGATGTCATCTACGTAGGCAAGGCGAAAAACCTGCGCGCCCGTATGCGTCAGTACGTGACGCTGCAGGACGAGCGCCAGAAGATCCCGCTGATGATGCAGCTGGTGGCGAGCTTTGACTATATCGTGGTGGAGACCGAGCACGAGGCGTTGGTGCTCGAGCGCAATTTGATTGGTCAGTACCATCCGTACTTTAACGTCGACCTCAAGGATGACAAGAGCTACCCCTTTATCGCCATTACAAAGGGCGACCTGTATCCCGCTATCAAATACACGCGTGAGCGTCATAAGCCGGGAACGCGCTATTTTGGACCTTATACCGATAGCCGCGCGGCACGTGAGACGATAGATACGCTGCGCAAGGTTATCCCCATCTGCTCCGCATCCTGTGCGGAGTGGCGTCGTTGTCGCCGTATCGTCGAGTCCCACAAGGGCGAGGAAGACATCGTCAATATGATTTGCGCGCAAAACGGGCGCCCCTGCTTTGACTACCATGTCGGGCGCGGCCCGGGTGCGTGTGTCGGCGCGATTTCCCCGGCAGACTATGCCAAGAACGTCAAGCGTGTCGAGCGCTTTTTGTCGGGCCATCGCAAGGATGTCGTCGATGAGCTGACCTCCGAGATGACGGATGCCGCTGAGGCGCTCGACTTTGAGCGCGCGGCACGCGTCAAACGTCGTTTGGAGGTCATCAGGGGTCTGGACGATCGTCAGCAAGTCGTTTTTCCCTCCAGTGTCGATATAGATGTCATCGGTTTCTATCGCGAGGAGACCATCTCCGCCGCTTGCGTCTTCGTCGTTCGCGAGGGCCGAACAGTTCGCACCTGCGAGTTCATTCTCGACAAGGGTCTTGATGTTGACGAGGAAGAGCTCCAGTCGGGCTTTCTTAAGCGCTATTACGACGAGACGGCTGATATTCCAGCTGAGGTCAACCTTTCCGTCGAGCTTGAGGATGCGGAGGCGCTGGGGGAGTGGCTTGCGGGCAAGCGTGAGCGTTCCTGCCATCTCCATAGGCCGCAGCGTGGCGAAAAGCACCGTCTGCTCGATATGGCATCCAAAAATGCGCGCCATGCCCTCATGCGCTACATGATGCGAACGGGGTACGCTGACGACCGCACCAATCAAGCGCTCCTGGAGCTCGAAAGTGCGTTGGCGCTGCCATCGCCGCCGTTGCGTATCGAGTGCTTCGATATCTCTACACTGCATGGCACCTTTACGGTCGCCTCGATGGTGGTGTTTACCAACGGGCGCGCCGACAAGAGTCAGTATCGTCGTTTTAAAATTCAGGCCGAATTGGACGAGGCAAACGACTTCGTGTCGATGTCCGAGGTTTTGGGACGACGTTATGCTCCCGAGCGCATGGCCGACGAGCGCTTTGGCTCGCGCCCCGATTTGCTCGTTGTCGATGGCGGTAAGCCGCAATTGACCGCTGCGATCAAGCAACTTGAGGCTCTTGGGCTCGATATACCAGTTTGTGGCTTGGCAAAGGCCGATGAGGAGGTTTTCGTGCCTTGGGACGAGACTCCCGTCGTGCTGCCGACCGGGTCCGCGTCGCTCTATCTAATTAAACAGGTGCGCGATGAATCGCACCGTTTTGCCATCACGTTCCATCGCGAATTGCGCGATAAAGCCATGACGGTTTCGGTACTCGATGACGTTCCAGGCGTGGGACCCACCAGAAAACGTGCCCTTATGCGCCATTTTGGCTCGATGAAGCGTTTGCGCGCGGCGAGCGAGCAAGAGATCGCGGAAGTTCGAGGCGTTCCTGCCGATGTCGCCAAAGCGGTTCACGAGGCGCTCGTTGCATGGAATGCCGAGCGCGCCGAGGCGGCGGCAAAGCAATCCGAAAACTAAACACGCCTCTAAACAACTGATATACATGATTGCGTGATTTTCAATCATTTATTTCACGGCGATTACCAGCCGATTTCGGGTTTAATTAACGCTAAAACGTTTGACTAGCCATGGTGAACAACCCTGCTATCCTGCGGGTTGACGAAGACTGATATCTCACCTCGTCGATACATACTGTCTGGCGAATCGTTTGTCAATGAATTCGGTGAACGGTAGCAAATACCGTTCAAGCGTATGTATGTATCGGTCGCCGAGCGCGGCACCTCAGTTGGGTTCGTCGGTAGGTAAGGTATATATCGTCCGCAAGTTGCGCGGGGGCACGTCTAGGTGCTTCCGGGTAAGATTCTCTATTGATAGGAGAAGACATGGCCATCATCAACAAGGGTATGTCCAGGCGTTCGTTCCTCGGCCTCACCGGCAGCGTCGCTGCTGTCGCAGGGCTTGGTCTCACCGGCTGCGGTGGCAGCTCTAGCGACGAGGGTTCCGCTTCCGGTTCCACCGATTCCGCCAATCGTGGCGGCGGCGTGATCACCGCTGGTTCCGCTTACGCTCCGTCCAGCTTCGATCCCGCCAGCACCGGCTCCGCAGTGGGCCTGGGTGCTAACTGGCACGTCGTCGAGGGCCTCTACGGCATCGATTACCACGACTACAGCACCTTCAACGAGCTCGCCACCGACGATCCCAAGTCTGTGGATGACACCACTTTCGAGGTCACCATCCGCAAGGGCGCCAAGTTTTCCGATGGCACCGAGGTCACCGCTGACGATGTCGTTGCCTCCTACACCGCTTGCGCCGCTTCCGCTACCTATGCTCCGTTCTTCCAGCCCTTCGAGTCCATCGAGGCCAAGGACGCCAGCACCGTGACGGTCAAGACCAAGGTCCCCAACTTCTCCCTGCTCAAGGATCGTCTGGCCATCGTCCGCGTTACCCCGGCCACCCAGACCGAGGAGGATCGCGCCAAGCAGCCGATCGGCTCCGGCCCCTGGATGTACGACTCTATCTCCGATACCGAGATCACCCTGGTTCCCAACCCCGAGTACAACGGTGAGTATGCTGCCGAGGATAAGAAGATCCAGTACAGCATCCTGACCGACCCCACCGCTCGCGTTACCGCTCAGCAGGAGGGCTCCACGCTCGTTATGGAGCTCGTTACCGCTGACGCCGTCGACCAGCTCGAGAGCGCCGGCTGCAAGATCGATAACGTTCAGGGTTTCGGCACCCGCTTCATCATGTTCAACGTCGCCAAGGAGCCTTGGAACAACGTCAAGGTCCGTCAGGCTGTCATGTATGCGCTCGACACCGAGAAGATGGTCAGCAACACCTTCGCCGGCCTTGCCACCGCTGCCAGCTGCTACCTGCCCAAGAGCTTCACCAACTATCATGAGGCTTCCACGGTGTACAAGACCGATGCCAAGAAGGCTAAGAAGCTCATCGAGGAGTCTGGCATCACCCCGGGTGCCATCACCCTGCGCACCACCGACAACGAGCAGATTAAGGGCATGGCCGCCCAGGTCAAGAACGACCTCGACGCTCTCGGCTTCGATGTGACCATCCAGACCGATACCTCGCCGGCCACCTACGCTGCCATCGACGGCGGCGAGGCCTACGATATCCTCCTTGCCCCTGGCGATCCTTCCTGCTTCGGCGCCGACCCCGACCTGCTGCTCAACTGGTGGTACGGCGACAACGTTTGGATGCAGACCCGTTGCCCGTGGAAGGAGTCCGCTGAGTGGCAGAAGCTCCACGGTCTCATGGACGAGGCTCTTGCCGCCGAGGGCGACGAGCAGCAGAAGAAGTGGAACGAGTGCTTCGACATCATTGCCGACAACGCCGTTCTGTACCCCGTTGTCCACGTCAAGACCGTCTCCGCTTCCTGGGACGATCCGTCCACTGCGCCCAACGGCGAGGCCCTCGATGGCTTCAAGGGCATCGGCACGACGAGCATGTCCTTCAGGGGCGTTGCGACCGTCAAGGCGTAAGACTCGCTTGAGTCTGTATGCAGGATGTCGGTCGTTGGGACCGTATCCTCATAGTTGAAACAAAGACCCGGGCGACCTCGATGTCGCTCGGGTCTTGTAATGAGTATCCGTACTCATATACCAGTTGGTCCTACCGACAAAAGAAAGGGGAGAGAACGTGAACAACTTGCTACGTTTGATTGGAAGGCGTCTTGTGGCGCTGCCGATCATGGCATTGGGCGTCACCGTCCTGGTGTTCTTCCTTATGTCGTTCTCCAAGACCGACCCCGCCTACACGGCGTTGGGTGACGGTGCCTCGCCCGAGGCGGTTGCCGAGTACCATGAGAAGTATGGTCTGGACGACCCCTGGCCTGTGCGCTACGTGCGCTATATGGGCGATTTGATCCATGGCGACATGGGCACCTATGGTGCTGCTCGCAACTCCGTTGCCAAGCGCATCTCCACGGCCCTGCCCGTCACGATGCAGCTGACCTTCATCGGCCTTGCCATCGGTGCGGTCGTTTCGTTTTTACTCGGCGTCATCGCGGCACTGTATCGCGACAAATGGCCGGACCAAGTGATCCGCGTCTTTTCCATCGCCGGCTTGGCAACCCCGTCGTTCTGGCTTGCCGTTCTGTTGATCCTGCTGTTCTCTTCCTACCTTAAGGTGCTTCCGGCATCGGGTGCTCTGCCTCACTTCACCACGAATCCGGCTGGTTATCTGGGCCGCATGATTATGCCCGCCATCGCCTTGGCATTTCCGCTGACGGGCCAGATGACTCGTATCGTGCGTACCGCCATGGTCGAGGAGCTCGACAAGGACTATGTCCGTATGGCTCGCGGTGCCGGCGTTCCCGAGAAGGTCGTCGTCGGTATCAACGTTCTTCGCAATGCGCTGATCACCCCGGTCACCACCCTCGGTCTTAAGATCGGTTACCTCATGGGCGGCGCCGTCGTCATCGAGGTTATCTTCAACCTCCCCGGCATGGGCACCGCGATTCTGCAGGGCGTTCAGGGCAACGAGGCGAACCTGGTTCAGGGCGTCGTTATCGTCGTTGCTCTTGCCTTCATCATCATCAACATCGTGGTTGACATGCTCTACCTGCTCATCAACCCGCGCATCAGGACGGTGTAGATTATGGTAAAGATTCGAGAGAAGCAAACCGAGCAGCTCGAGAAGGCTGCCTCCAAGGGGCTCAAGCTCGGTGGCTGGAAGAAGATGACGCTGTCTTCTAAGATTGCCGCCGTCGTGCTGGTGCTGGTCGCCCTGACTGCGATTCTGGCGCCCCTTCTTGCCCCCTATAGCCCGGTCGAGATCTTTACGGCTCGCCAGGCTCCCGGCAACGGATTTATCTTCGGTACCGACGATAAGGGTCGCGATATTCTGTCGCGTATGCTCTACGGTGGTCGTTACTCGCTGATTATCGGCTTTGGCGCCACTGCCATGGCTCTGGTCTGCGGCTCGGTCGTGGGCGCCCTTGCAGCGGTTTCGCGCAAGGCCGTCTCCGAGACGATCATGCGTATCTTGGACATCATCATGTCCATCCCGGGCATCGCCCTCGCGGCCGTCTTCGTCTCCATCCTGGGCAACTCCGTGCCGTCGATCATCTTCGCCATCGGCTTTATGTACACTCCGCAGATTGCCCGTATCGTGCGCGCCAACATCGTGTCCGAGTACGGCGAGGACTATGTCCGCGCGGTCATCGTTTCCGGCGCCAAGGCTCCGTGGATTTTAATCAAGCATGTTCTGCGTAACTGCATCGCCCCGATCATGGTCTTCACCGTTACCCTAGTCGCCGACGCCATCATCTTCGAGGCTTCGCTGACCTTCATCGGCGCTGGTATCCAGGAGCCCACCGCTACCTGGGGCAACATCCTCGCCGACGCCCGCGGCGGCGTGCTCGCCGGCCGTTGGTGGCAGGCGTTGTTCCCGGGCCTGGCCATCATGATCACCTGCCTGGCGCTCAACATCCTCTCCGAGGGCATTACCGACGCCATGGCCGCTGCTCCCTCCGCCGCCCTGGATCCGACCGATTCCTCCAAGCGTCGCGAGGCCGACCTGCTGGTCTCCGACCCCGTTCGCGCCTACAAGGAGCAGGCCCAGTCCCTCTCCGCTCGCCTTGGCGCCCTGCGCGATGTCGAGCTCAAGCGTGACGATCGCCATGTGCCCGACGAGTCTGTCGAACCGATTCTCTCGGTCCGTGACTTCTGCATTCAGTTTGAGCATCACGGCGATATCAACGTCGTCGACCATGTCAACTTTGACGTCCGTCCTGGTCAGACCATGGGCCTGGTGGGCGAGTCCGGTTGCGGTAAGTCCATCACCACGCTGGCCATCATGGGCCTGACCGACGATGACGAGCACCTTTCCGGCCAGGTCCTCTGGGAGGGCCGCGACCTGCTCAAGATGAGCAAGAAGGAGTGGTTCGGCCTGCGCGGTACCGATATCGCTATGGTCTATCAGGACGCCCTGTCCTCGCTCAACCCCTCCATGCTCATCTCTGCCCAGATGAAGCAGCTCACCAAGCGCGGCGGCACCCGCAGCGCCGAGGAACTCCTGGAGCTCGTGGGCCTCGACCCCAAGCGTACGCTCGAGAGCTACCCGCATGAGCTTTCCGGTGGCCAGCGTCAGCGTGTCCTGATCGCCATGGCCCTTACCCGCGACCCCAAGCTGGTCATCTGCGACGAGCCCACGACCGCTCTGGACGTTACCGTCCAGAAGCAGGTCATCAAGCTGCTCAACGACCTTCAGGCCAAGCTCGGCTTTGCCATGATCTTCGTCTCGCATGACTTGGCGCTGGTCGCCGAGGTCGCCCATAACATCACGGTTATGTACGCCGGTCAGGTTATCGAGCAGGCGCCCACCAAGGAGCTGCTCACTAACCCGATCCACGAGTACACCCGCGGTCTTCTGGGCTCCGTTCTGTCCATCGAGAGCGGTTCGGGCCGTCTGCACCAGGTGCCCGGCGCCGTTCCGAGCCCGCGCGATTTCCCCAAGGGCGATCGCTTCGCGCCCCGCTCGAGCCATCCGCGCATTGGCCTGGACACCCGTCCGGTCTTCAAGCGCGTGCCCGGCACCGAGCACTTCTATTCCGAGCTCCCCGACGAGGTGCTCAAGGCAAATGGTTTGACCCCTCACGCGGAGGTGATGTAGATGAGCGAGACCGCAGTCAACGGCGTCGAGCCGATCATCTTCCTTGATGACGTCCACGTCACCTTTAGGACCCGTACCGGCTCGATTCTGCACCCCAACCTGGTTCACGCCGTCCAGGGTGTAACGATTAGGCTCATGCCCGGTCAGACGATCGGCATCGTCGGCGAGTCCGGTTGCGGTAAGTCCACCACCGCCAACGTCATGTGCGGCCTGCAGGCCCCCACGAGCGGCAAGGTCTACTTTAAGGGCAAGGACGTAACCAAGCGTACCGCCGAGGACCGTCGCCACATGGGTCGCGTCATCTCGGTCGTGTTCCAGAACCCGGCCACGGCGCTCAACCCCCGCATGGTCGTTCGCGAGCAGCTGCTCGATCCCATGCGCGTCCACAATCTGGGCACCGAGGCCGAACAGGAGAAGCGCGTCAAGGAACTCCTGGAGCTCACTGGCCTGCCCAGCTCCGCCGCCGAGGTTCTTCCCGGCCAGCTTTCGGGCGGCCAGCGCCAGCGCGTCGCAATTGCCCGTGCCCTGTCGCTGAACCCCGATGCCATCATCGCCGACGAGCCCACCTCGGCTCTGGACGTTTCGGTCCGCGCGCAGATTCTGAACCTGCTGACCGACCTTAAGAAGGAGCTCGGCCTGGCCATGGTGTTCATCAGCCATGACATCCAGACGGTCCGCTATATCTCTGACGACATCATCGTTATGAATGGCGGCAAGATCGTCGAGCAGGGCGAGGCCAAGCAGGTCTTCCAGCACCCGCAGGATCCTTACACCAAGATGCTGCTCGGCGCTGCGCCGTCGCTGCTGCATCCCAAGCTCGGCGAGTAGTCTCGCTTTCCCTCCCGTGCGCCCGGTTCCCTTGCCGGGCGCACCTCCGTTGCGATTTCGAAAGGTTGGGTTCACGAGCCATGCCAAGTGCTCAGGAGCTACAACATCAATTTGGTGAATATCGAGGCGCCATGCCCCGTCCATCAGATTTCGATCTCTTTTGGAAGGATCGCATGGCTGAGGCCGACGCCGTCGGGCTTGACTATGCGATCGAGACGGCATCGGTCTCCGATGCCGTGACCTGCCAGCTTTTCGACCTCTGGTATACCGGCATGTGTGGCGCTCGCCTGCATGCCAAGTACCTTAAACCCGTCTCGGACGAGCCCGTGCCATTGGTACTTCAGTTCCATGGATATCCGGGTGCAAGCCGCAGCTGGTTTGAGCAGGCGTCGTTTGCGGGCATGGGCATGGCACTCATCGCCCTCGACTGCCCCGGCCAAGGAGGTCCCTCCGAGGACATTGGTGGATTTGAGGGCACGACGGTCGCGGGCCATATAGTCGCCGGTATCGACGGCGACCCGGCTAACCTCTACTATGTCCGCTTGCACCAAGATATTCGCATCCTGTGCCGCATCGTTCGCGAGCTCGAGGGCATCGATCTTACCCGCGTATTTGTGAACGGCGCATCGCAGGGCGGCGGTTTGGGTATTGCAACCTGCGCGCTCAATAGCGATTTGGTTGACCGCGCGGCTATCCTCTATCCCTTCTTATCGGACTTCCGCCTGGTTTGGGATCTGGATGCCGACGATATTGCCTACGAGGGTCTGCGCTATTGGTCGCGTTGGTTTGACGAGGACTCGACTCGTATCGAGGAAGCCTATGCCAAGCTGGCGTACTTCGATTCCAAGAACTTTGCCCCCATGGTCAAATGCCCCGTGCTGTTTGGCACCGGCACAGCCGATACCGTCTGTCCGCCAGCGACGCAGTTTGCGGTCTATAACAACCTGACCTGTGAAAAGCGTCATGAGTTCTTTGAAGGCTTTGGCCACGAGGAGATTCAGGATTTTGACGATCTGATCATTCCGTTTTTCTGCAAGGGAGGGGAGGCTTATGTCTAAGTGCGAGAGCAATGTCAATGAGCTGATTGTCTCCGACCTTGTGGGGATTCCCGGAACGGTCTCGTCAAGGCTCGCTGATTTCCGGGATTGGCGCGGTGATGCTTCTGCGGATGTTTCCGAATTAGAGATAGCCGCTTCGGACCTTGAGGTTTGCGGGCCGAGTATTACGGCGATCGATTTCGCCAATCCGTATGCCCGCTACTCCGAGGTTTCCTTTGAGCTTGGTGGCGATGTGGTCCACGCACGCTTGATTGAGCCTGCCGGTCGCGCCCGAGCATCCGAGCTTGTGCCGCTATGTCTGATGTTTCACGACATCGACCGACCCGTGCGGGGATGGCATCACATGACGAGGTTTGCGGCCATGGGATATGCCGTGCTTGCGCTGGACGATGGGGCGATTGGATCCAGCGAGCTGCAGCAGGGGATTGCCTCTCCTGCTTTTGTCAAGCGCGTCCGTTGGGGTTGCGCGATGGCGAAGGTGGCGCGCAATCTTGATGGCGTGGACCCCGACCGCATCTTTGCATGGGGCGAGGGCCTTGGCGGCGGAGTCGCGCTGGCGGTTTCTGCTCTGGACGAGCGGGGCCTCGCCTGCACGGCGGTTGCCAATCCAATTCCCGGTGGCCTCGAGGCGTTGTCGTCTCGGGTGCGTGGATCGGTGCTCATGGGCACATCGCTCATGGATGCCGTGAGCGATCCCAAGGGCCAGTTTGCCGTATTCAACGGTCTTGAGTGTGACCGGAGGCATATCATCTATGCCAAATACGCTCATGAGCGCATCAATGCGTTCGAAAACGAAGTCATCGACTTTTTTAACCAAACGTTCTACCCGTGTTCTTTGGCCTAGACGGCCTGGACACTGCCAACAAGAGTGGGTGGCATAGGGCCGCCCGCCAGACAACTAAGGAGATTCTTGTGGCAACTCAGAAATTCACCGGCGTTATCCCTCCCGTCGTTGTTCCCGATACCGAAGATCACCAGCTCGACGTTGCCTCCTTTGAGCGCAGCATCAACCGCATGATCGATGCCGGCGTCGATGGCCTGTTCTTCCTGGGCTCTTCGGGCGAGGTCGTTTTCTCCACCGATGAGCGTCGTCGCCAGATCATTGCCGAGGCCGTTCGTATCGTCGACCATCGCGCGCCCGTCCTGGTCGGCATCATCGATACCGAGACCGAGCGCATGATCGAGCACGGTAAGGTCGCTCAGGAGCTGGGCGCCGATGCGCTTGTCGCCACCTGCCCGTTCTATGCCCTGCAGGGCATGACCGAGGTCGAGGAGCACTTCCGCATCCTGCACGAGGAGCTCGACCTGCCCATCTTTGCCTATGACATTCCCGTCTGCGTTCACACCAAGCTCCCCTGGAAGCTCCTTGCCAAGCTCGGCGCCGAGGGCGTCCTTGCTGGCGTCAAGGATTCCTCGGGTGATGACATCTCGTTCCGCTACCTCGTTCAGGAGAACGAGAAGAACGGTCATCCGATGAGTATCCTCACCGGTCACGAGGTTGTCGTCGACGGCGCCTACCTCGGTGGCGCCGACGGTTCCGTCCCGGGTCTCGCCAACGTTGAGCCCGAGGGCTACGTGCGTCAGTGGAAGGCCGCTCAGGCCGGCGACTGGGCTACCGTCAAGGCCGAGCAGGATCGCCTCAACGAGATCTCCCACATCTGGGATGTCACCTCGGGCGTTCAGGGCTATGCCGGCGGCGTTGGTGCCTTCAAGACCGCTATGAATCTCATGGGCATCTTCGACAGCCCGACCATGCCGCGCCCGGTGAAGGCCATGACCGGCGAGAACGTCGAGGCGATTAAGAAGGTCCTCCAGGACAACGGTCTCCTGTAAAGCTTTCCCAGGCACCCGACCTCGCCGTTCAACCGTGTGGCCATGACCCATTAGGTCAATGGCCACACGGTTTCTCGGCGATCTCGGGCACCTGGATAACCTTTACTGCGCTGTGACGGCTAGCCTGACGGCGCATTTCCTGTAGTTGTTTTTATCTCCTAAGGAGAGCGACATGGAGAACAAGTACGTTTGCTCCGTCGATATCGGCGGCACCAAGATTGCGACTGCCATTATGGAGTATCCGGCTGACGGCAGCGTGCCCCATCCCGTATTTGAGGCCGAGGTTCCTACCGAGGCCCAGGAGGGCGGCGAGGCTGTCTTCCAGCGTATCGAGGCGTCCATCAAGGCCGCTCTTGAGGCGAATCCCGATGTCGAGGTCCTCGGTGTCGGTATCGGTGCCGCCGGCGTCGTCGATCCCAAGACGGGCGCCATCGCGTATGCCAATGAGATTATGCCCGGCTGGTCCGGTGTTCAGTTGGGGCCGCGTCTGCGCGAGGACCTTGGTCTTCCCGTTGCCGTTGTGGGCGACGTGCAGGCTCATGCTCTGGGCGAGGCCCACTGGGGCGTCGGTAAGGGCAAGTTCTCCGTCTTGTGTCTGGGCATCGGCACGGGCATCGGCGGCGCATATGTCGAGAACGGCCGCGTAATGCAGGGCTTCCATGGTGCTGCTGGCCATATGGGCCACATCGAGTGCTCGGCTGCCGCCGGCATTCCCTGCGCCTGCGGGCGTTCCGGCCATCTTGAGTCTGTCGCTTCGGGCACTTCCATTGGTCGTATGTACGATGAGCGCTTTGGCCGCGTCGACCCCAGCCGTCCTTCGGTCGGTCGCGATGTGAACGACCTGTGCCGTGCGGGCGACGCAAAGGCGACCGAGGTCATCCATGACGCCGGCTTTGCGCTGGGCGCCAGCTTGGGCTCGCTTGCCAACATCTTGGATCCCGAGGTCATCGTGCTTTCGGGAGGTGTGATTCACCAGGGTCCCGATTGGCGTTCGCAAACGTGGAAGGACTCGGTGCACGAGGGCTATGCCAGCCAGGCGCTCGACCCGCTTCAGGACACGCCGATCCTCATCGGTTCTCTGGAGGGCGACGCGCCGCTCATCGGCGCCGCCGAACACCTTCTTGCGTCGTTGAAGTAAACATAACTACCAAGTGCGCCTTCTGAGGTGCCGCAGACTGACGTGAAAGAGGAGCGAAGCGTACTTCGGTACGCGAGCGACGGTTTGAACGTCAAGGTGCGGTGTCTCAGAAGGCTGTTTTGAGAAAGGTTGAGTCGAACATGACCGTTGATCCTTTGATCCAGTCCCTAAAGGGCAAGCTCGTCGTGAGCGTTCAGGCGTATATGGGCGAGCCGCTTCGTACGCCCGAAACCATGGCTCAGATGTCTCGCGCCTGCGAGCTTGGCGGTGCTGCCGCTATTCGCTGCCAGGGTCTTGCCGACATCGCCGCCATTAAGGGCCGCTGCGAGGTCCCCGTCATCGGCTTGTGGAAGGATGGACACGAGGGCGTCTACATCACGCCGACGCTGCGTCATGCTCGCGCCTGCGTTGCCGCCGGTGCCGACATCGTGGCAATTGACGCCACTGATCGCCCGCGTCCCGATGGCAAGACCGTTGAGGACACCTTCCGTCCGCTGCACGAGGAGGGCGTGCTCCTGATGGCCGACTGTGCCACCATCGAGGATATTCGTCGTGCTGTCGACATGGGCTTCGACCTGGTGTCCACCACGCTTTCTCATGGTGTCGCCGCCATCGATTGCACCATGGCCGACGGTCCCGATCTGCCGCTCCTGCGCCAGGCGACCGAGGAGTTTCCCGGCCTTCCCATCATCTGCGAGGGTCGCGTGCACACGCCTGAGGAGGCCCGCGCCGCGATTGATGCGGGCGCCTGGGCAGTTGTCGTGGGCACTGCCATTACGCACCCCACGAGTATTACGAGTTGGTTCAAAGCCGCGCTTGAGGCGTAAGACGGACCTCGTATCCGCTTGGGGCGGTATACTCAATAAAGGCAATTGATCGCGCGGGATCCGCTGGCCGGGTCCCGCGCTTGTTTTAGGAGGCACACATGCAAAAGGGAGATGCCATGGATGCGGCGGAGCGCTCGGAGCGCATCCCCGATATCGTCATCATCACCGGAATGTCCGGATCGGGCCGCACACAGGCCATGCACGTGTTCGAGGATATGGGCTATTTTTGCATTGATAACCTGCCTCCGCGTCTGATTGCCCAGCTTGCCGAGCTCGTTGGCATCAATACGGGCGTGGGTAGGCACCTTGCCGTCACCTGCGACCTGCGCAGCCAGGGCTTGTTCGATGAGCTGCTCGATGCCGTTGCCGCACTCGAGGAGCGCGAGATGAGCTGCGACATCGTTTTTCTCGAGGCCTCTGACGAGGTGCTGATCCGTCGTTATAGCGAAAACCGCCGCCGCCATCCCATTGCCAAGCCGGGGGAGACTACGGCCGATGCGATTCAGCGGGAGCGTCTGCAGCTGCGGGGGGTGCGCGATCGAGCCGATATGATCATCGACACGAGCCGTCTGCGCACCTCTGCCCTGCGTAATAAATTGCGCATGGCGTTCTCCGAGTTGTCCGACCAGCAGCTCATGGACGTTCACGTGTTCTCGTTTGGCTTTAAGCACGGTATGCCCGTCGAGGCGGACATTATGATCGACGTTCGCTTCCTGCCCAATCCGTTCTACGATCCCGAGATGCGCACGATGACCGGTCTCGATAAGAAAGTCTCTGACTTTGTTCTGGACCATCCCAAGACCCAGGAGTTCTGGAAGGCCTGGACGCAGCTGCTCGATACGGTCATGCCCGGCTATATCGCGGAGGGCAAGCCACAGCTTTCTATTGCCATCGGTTGCACGGGCGGTCAACACCGCAGCGTTGCCATCGCCGAGGCCACAGCACGTTATTTGGAAGGCGCCCAGTATCACGTGAGCATTTCTCATCGCGACCTGTCGCGCGCCAACACGAAAGCATAGGCCTGCATGTCGTTTACCGCCGAGGTGCGTGACGAGCTCGCGCGCTGCGAACCCGAATGTGAATACTGCGATTTGTCGACGCTTGCCGCCCTGACGCGTGTGAGCGGTACACTTTCGCTGGCCGGCTCCGGGCGGTATCGTTTGACGGTCGCGACCGAGACGGGCGCCGTCGCGCGCACGATGATCACGCTGACGCATCGTATCCTTAAGCTCAAAACGGAATTCACCGTTCGTAAATCGGTCTTGCATAAGGTCCGTAACTATCTCATTACCCTGCCCGATCAACCCGACCTGGACAAGGCTCTGGTGCTGCTGGGCATTCTAGACCGCAGGGGAGGGCTCGTCGCCGGTGTTCCCCGGCACATCGTTGCCCGTCCCTGCTGCAGACTTGCCTACATCCGCGGCGCGCTCATCGCCGGCGGTTTCGTGGCCGATCCCCGCGGCGACTTTCATTTGGAGATCGCGGTGCAGGGCGAGCAATATGCCAAGGGGCTCTGCGATCTGCTGGAGCAGATTGGGGTCCATGCGCGCGTCAACGCACGGCGCGGGTCCTATGCCGTGTACATTAAGAGCGCCGAGGAGATCGAGCAGCTCCTAAAGCTGGTCGGAGCCAAGCGCAGCGTTGCCGAGATCGAGGAAGCGCGCGCGGTCAAATTGGTTAAGAACGACGTAAACCGTCGCGTGAATGCCGAGCTGGCCAATCAGACCAGAAGTGCGGGTGCCGCCCAGCATCAGCTTGCGTTGATCGATGAGCTCGAACAGCGGGGTTTACGCGACACGCTTCCGGACGCCTTAGCAGTCTTTTGCGACCTGCGCGAGCGCTATCCCGATCTGTCACTGCGCGATCTGGGGGAGATGGCTGACCCTCCCTTGTCGAAGTCGGCCCTCTACCATCGAGTTTTGAGGCTTGAAAAGCTCATTGAAGCAAACAGGTAGTTGAGCGAAACTGCTTATATAGGGATTGAACTGCTGTTTTACTCTTTAAAACGTTTTAACGTAAATTTGATTTTCAATTTCGAGCATTCTCGTGAAATTCAAGTCAAAAAAAAGGTATATTAGGCGAGTGGTTAGTTTGTGGGCCTCAACGGCGGGCGCTGTAGCTCGCGGGGGCCTTACGAAAGGAGACACAATGGCAGTAAAGGTTGCTATTAACGGCTTCGGTCGCATCGGTCGTCTGGCTTTCCGTCAGATGTTCGGTCATGAGGGCTCCGAGATCGTCGCTATCAACGACCTCACCTCTCCCGATATGCTCGCTTACCTGCTGAAGTACGACTCCACGCAGGGCAACTACGCTCGCGATCACGAGGTCGTTGCTGGCGAGGATTCCATCACCGTTGACGGCAAGGAGATCAAGATCTACAAGGAGGCCGACGCCAACAACCTGCCTTGGGGCGACCTCGACGTCGACGTCGTTCTCGAGTGCACCGGCTTCTACACCAGCAAGGCTAAGGCTCAGGCCCACATCAACGCTGGCGCCAAGAAGGTCGTCATCTCCGCTCCGGCTGGCAGCGATCTGCCCACCATCGTGTACAACGTCAACCACGAGACGCTGACCGCTGAGGACAACATCATCTCCGCTGCTTCCTGCACCACCAACTGCCTCGCCCCGATGGCCAAGGGTCTGAACGACTTCGCTCCCATCGTGTCCGGCATTATGACCACCATTCACGCCTGGACCGGCGACCAGATGCCGCTCGACGGCCCGCAGCGCAAGGGCAACAAGCGTCGTAGCCGCGCCTGCGCCGTCAACATCGTCCCCAACACCACCGGTGCTGCTAAGGCTATCGGCCTGGTTCTCCCCGAGCTCAACGGTAAGCTCATCGGTGCCGCCCAGCGCGTCCCGACGCCGACCGGCTCCATCACCAACCTCTACGCTGTCGTTGACAAGAAGGTCACCGTCGACGAGGTCAACGCCGCTATGAAGGCCTACGCTGCCACCATCTCCGAGACCTTCGGTTACAACGAGGACGACATCGTCTCCACCGACATCATCGGCGAGACCCATGGCTCCATCTTCGACGCCACTCAGACCATGTGCTCTGACCTCGGCAACGGCCAGACTCTCGTTCAGGTCACCTCTTGGTACGACAACGAGAACTCTTACACCTCTCAGATGGTCCGCACCATCAAGTACTTCGAGAAGTTCGTTGCTTAATTTAGCTTTTAGCGAATAGCTCGTTGAGCGTCTAAAGAAGGGCGCGGCCTTATAGGGCTTACACCCTAGGGTCGCGCCCTTTTTATAGGAAATCGTCTGCCGTAATGGGAGGCAGACACGTACGAAAGGTAGAAGCAAACATGGCCTTTACCAAGAAGACCGTCCGCGACATCGATGTCGACGGCAAGCGCGTTCTCGTCCGCGTTGACTTCAACGTGCCTATCAAGGATGGCGTCGTTGGCGACACCACCCGTATCAAGGCTGCCCTGCCCACCATCAACTATCTCGTTGAGCACAACGCTCGCGTCATCCTCATGAGCCACCTCGGCCGTCCCGATGGCACCGGCTTCCAGCCCGAGCTGTCCCTCGAGCCCGTCGCCAAGAAGCTCGCCGAGCTCTCTGGTCTCGACGTCGCCTTCGTCGCCGACACCTATGGCGAGAAGGCTGCCGAGGCTGTCGCTGCCGTCGAGCCGGGCAAGGTTCTCGTTCTCGAGAACGTCCGCTTCGATAAGCGTGAGAAGAAGAACGATCCCGAGATCGCCAAGAAGCTTGCTTCCTATGGTGACGTCTTCGTTCTCGATGCCTTCGGCACCGCTCACCGCGCCCAGGGTTCCGTCGTGGGCCCCGCCGCTTACCTGCCTGCCGTCGCCGGCTTCCTGCTCGAGAAGGAGGTCGACACGCTGACCGGCATCTTCGCCGAGCCCGAGCGTCCCTTCGTCGCTATCGTCGGCGGTTCCAAGGTTTCCTCCAAGATCGGCGTTCTCGATCACCTCATCGACTCCGCTGACACCCTGATCATCGGTGGCGGCATGGCCTACACCTTCTTCCTGGCTCAGGGCTTGACCGTCGGTCAGTCCCTCAAGGAAGAGGACTGGGTCGAGCGCGCTGGCGAGATGCTCAAGAAGGCCGAGGAGAAGGGCGTTAAGATCCTGCTTCCCATCGACAACCGCGTTGCCGATCACTTTGGCGAGGACGCTGTCCCCGAGGTTGTCGCTTCCGACGCTATCCCCGACGATCGTGAGGGCATGGACATCGGCCCCAAGACCGAGGAGCTCTACGCCGAGGCTGTCAAGGGCGCCAAGACCGTGTTCTGGAATGGCCCCATGGGCGTCTTCGAGTTCGATAACTTCGCTCACGGCACCCAGGCTATCGCCGAGGCTGTTGCCGAGGCCGACTGCACCTCGATCATCGGCGGTGGCGACTCTGTCGCAGCTGTCAACAAGTTCAACCTGGCCGACAAGATGAGCTGGATCTCCACCGGTGGTGGCGCTTCCATGGAGCTCGTCGAGGGTAAGGCCCTGCCCGGAGTGGAGGCGCTTCTCGATGCCTAATCGCACCCTTCTTATCGCTGGTAACTGGAAGATGAACAACGACGTCGCCGAGGCCGCCAAGCTCGCCGACGAGCTGGCTCAGGCTCTGCCCGAGGTTCCGGCCGGCGTCGAGGTGCTCGTGTGCCCTCCGACCATCGACATCACCACGGTTCATGACCGCATTCAGGCTGCCCCCATCGCCCTCGGTGCACAGAACGTGTACTGGGAGGCCAAGGGTGCCTTCACCGGTGAGTCCTCTTGCGACATGCTCAAGTCTGCTGGCTGCACCTACTGCATCATCGGTCACTCCGAGCGTCGCGACTACTTCCACGAGACCGACGAGGACCAGAACAAGAAGGCCAAGGCCCTCGTTGCCGCCGGTCTTGTTCCCGTCTTCTGCTGCGGCGAGTCCCTCGAGGTCCGCGAGGCTGGCACCTATGTCGAGCACGTCGTGAACCAGGTCAAGGCTGGTCTCGAGGGTCTCGAGATCACTTGCCCCAAGCAGGTCGTTGTCGCCTACGAGCCCATCTGGGCTATCGGCACCGGCAAGACCGCTACCGCCGAGCAGGCGGCGGAGGTCTGCACCTTCATCCGTACCACCGTGCGCCACCTGTACGGCGCCCGCATCGCCCGCTCCGTCACCGTGCAGTACGGCGGCTCCATGAAACCCGCCAACGCAG
>URTP01000003.1 GCA_900550835.1 uncultured Collinsella sp.
AGCTTGTCAAAAAAGCGGTCGGCGCGCAGGTGCGCCGACCGCCGATATAAGAGGTCTGATGATTTTTACCAGCTAGGGCCTCTTACTCGTCTAGGAGATCCTCTGGTATGTCGTTGCCGTCGCCTAGGTCGACTGGGGCCTCTTCGGTGTCGGCGGCGGCCTCGGCGCCTTCGCCTTCGGGTTTTTCCTTGGCTGCCGTCATGCGGGCTACGGCGCAGATGCGGTCGTTGTCGTCGACGGTCATCATCTTGACGCCCTGGGTAGCGCGGCCAGTCTGGCTGATCTCGTCGGTCTTGACGCGAATGACCGTCGCGCCCTCCGTCACGATGAACAACTCGTGCTGCGGGCCCACCGTCTTCATGGCCGCGAGGTTGCCCTTACGCTCGGTCATTTGGATGGTGTAGACGCCCTGGCCGCCGCGATTCTGCTCCGGGTATTCCGCGACCGGCGTGCGCTTGCCGTAGCCGCGCTCGGTGATGACGAATAGATCGCCGTTGCCGTTAGTGACTTCCATGCCCAGAACGCTCACGCCGTCCTTCATACCGATACCGCGAACGCCGCTAGTATCGCGGCCGGTGGCGCGCACCTGCTCCTCGGAGAACATGATCGCCTTGCCCGCGGTGGTGGCCAGGATAATCTTGTCGCCCTCGCGCACGCGGCGCACGTTCAGCAGCGCGTCGTCGTCACGCAGGTTGATAGCGATCAGGCCGTCGCGGCGGCTGCGGTCATATGCGCTCATTACGGTCTTCTTGACCATGCCGCTCTTGGTGGCAAACATCAGGTACTCGTCGGCAGGGAACTCGCGGCAGCTGATGACGCTCGCGATCTTCTCGCCCTCCTCGAAGGGCAGCAGGTTGACGATTGCGGTACCGCGCGCCTGGCGCGTACCCACCGGCAGCTCGTGCACCTTCAGGCGATAGACCTTACCCTTGCTCGAGAAGAACAGCACGTACTCGTGCGTGGACGCGATGAACATCTCGTCGATGACGTCGTCCTCTTTGAGGTTGACGCCCGACACGCCCTTGCCGCCGCGCTTCTGGGCGCGGTAGGCGGCCACCGGGATGCGCTTGACATAGCCGGTGTGGGTGATGGTCACGACCATGTCCTCATCGGCAATGAGGTCCTCGACGTCCAGGTCCTTCTCGACATGGCTGATCTCGGTGCGGCGCTTATCGCCGAACTTCTTGGAGATCTCGCGCATCTCTTCCTTAATGACGCCCAGGATCTTCTCCTCGTGCGCCAGCAGGTCCTCGTAGTAGGCGATGGCGCGGCGCAGGCCGTCCAGCTCTTCCTGGATCTTGTCGCGCTCCAGGCCGGTCAGGCGGCGCAGCTTCATCTCGAGGATGGCCGTGGTCTGCTCGGGCGTAAAGCCAAAGCGCTCGATCAGGCGGCTGCTGGCCTCGGAGTCGGTCTGCGAGGAGCGGATGATGCTGATGACCTCGTCGATATGGTCAAGGGCCATCAGGTAGCCCTCAAGGATATGCGCGCGGGCCTGGGCCTTCTTAAGGTCGAAGCGGGTGCGGCGGGTGACGACGTCGACCTGGTGGTCGATGTAGTGCTGCAGCATCTCGCGCAGACTCAGGCATTTGGGAACGCCGTTGACAAGCGCCAGGTTGTTGGCGCCAAAGGTCGTCTGCAGCGAGGTGTACTTGTACAGGTTGTTGAGCACGACCTGCGGGATGACGCCCTTCTTGAGTTCGATGACCAGACGGATACCCTTCTGGTTGGACTCATCGCGCATATCCGAGATACCCTCGATGCGCTTGTCGTTGACGAGCTGGGCGATCTTCTCCTGCAGGGTGCCCTTGTTGACCATGTAGGGAATCTCGGTAAAGACCAGGCGGCTGCGGCCGGTCTTGGTGGACTCCACGTGAGCCTTGGCGCGCACGGTAATGGAGCCACGGCCGGTCTCGTAGCTCTGCTTAATACCGGCACTGCCCATGATGATAGCGCCGGTGGGGAAGTCCGGACCGGGCATGATCTGCATGAGCTCGTCGACAGTGGCGTCGGGATTATCGATCAGGTAGCAGGTTGCCTCGATCGCCTCGGTGAGGTTATGCGGGGCGATATTGGTGGCCATGCCGACGGCGATGCCCTGGCTGCCGTTGACCAGCAGGTTGGGGAAGCGCGCAGGCAGCGCCTGAGGCTCGGCGAGCGATTCGTCGTAGTTGGGCTGCCAGTCGACGGTATCCTTCTGCAAGTCACGCAGCAATTCCATGGCGGGCTTTGCCAGGCGGCTCTCGGTGTAACGCATGGCCGCCGCGCCGTCGCCGTCGATGTTACCGAAGTTGCCGTGACCGTCGATGAGCGGCGTGCGCATGGAGAACCACTGCGCCAGGCGGACCATGGCCTCGTAGACCGCGGAGTCGCCATGCGGGTGGTACTTACCGATAACTTCGCCGACCGTCCAGGCCGACTTCTTGTGCGGACGGTTGGGGTAGATGCCGCTCTCGTTCATCGCGTACAGGATGCGGCGGTGCACCGGCTTTAGGCCGTCGCGCACGTCCGGCAGGGCGCGCGCCGTGATGACCGACATCGAATACTCGATAAACGACTGCTTCATCTCGCGACCGAACTCCGAAATCTGGAGCTGGCCGCCATTGATATCCTCGCCGGCCGAGGCGCCACGGTCGACTTCGCCAAAGCTCTCCTCGAGCTCACCGTCGTCCTCTTCCTCGTCATCATCGGCATCGGGGTTATAGGCGTCCGGATCGCCGTCCTCGCCCTGCTCAGCACGGGCAAGCAGGCGCCTCAGATCGTCGGGCATGCCGGCGTCGCCGGCCTCGCCCATGCCCTCGTTATTGTTGATATCGTCTGCCACGTTACCTCCTCTTAAGCATCAAGGAAACGCGCGTCATGCGCATGTTTTTCAATGTACTCGCGGCGATAGCCGACCTCGGAACCCATCAGCTCGCGCACGGCGCGGTCTGCCACCACGGCGTCCTCGATCGACACACGCTGCAGAATGCGGGTCTTGGGGTCCATCGTCGTCGAGGCAAGCTGCTTGGGGTCCATCTCGCCCAGGCCCTTGTAGCGCTGGACGGTATAGCCCTTGCGCTTTTTGGTGATCTTGCCGTCCTTGGCCTTGCCGTCCTCGTCGTTATCGTCGGGGTTCAGTCCCAGACCCTGGATGGTGTCGCGCAGGATCTCGTCTTCGGGCTGGCGGCCGTTGGGATACACGTAGTGGATCTTGTTGCGCACTTTGATGCCAAAGATGGGCGGACAGGCAACATAGACGTAGCCGGCATCGATCAGCGGACGCATGTACTTGTAGAAGAACGTCAGCAGCAGGATGCGGATATGCGCACCGTCGACGTCTGCATCGGTCATGATGATGATCTTGTGGTAGCGAGCCTTAGTGATATCGAAGTCGCCGCCGTCGCCGGCACTCGTCGTGACACCGCAGCCGATCGCGGTAATCAGCGACTGGATGGTGTCGCTCGAGAACGCGCGATGGTCACCAACGCGTTCGACGTTCAGAATCTTGCCGCGCAGGGGCAGAATCGCCTGGATGTCTCGGCGACGGCCGTCCTTGGCCGAACCGCCTGCCGAGTCACCCTCTACGATGAAGAGCTCGGTCAGCTCGGCATCGCGCACCGAGCAGTCAGCGAGCTTACCGGGCAGGGACGCCGTCTCGAGCAGGCTCTTGCGGCGGGTCGCCTCGCGCGCCTTGCGGGCGGCGTTGCGCGCCTTGCAGGCCTGTTGCGCCTTCTTGACAATCTCGCGGGCGGGCTTGGGATGCTCCTCCAAGTAATCGGCGAGGCCGTCGGTCACGATCTTGAGCGTGAGCGCGCGCATATAGGAGCTACCGAGCTTTGCCTTGGTCTGGCCCTCAAACTGAGGATCGGGCAGCTTGACCGAGATAACGGCCGAAAGGCCCTCGCGCACATCGTCGCCGGTCAGGTTGGCGTCTTTTTCCTTGAGCAGGTTCTGCTTGCGCGCGTAATCGTTGATTACGCGGGTGAGCGCGGTGCGGAAGCCCTCAAGGTGCATGCCGCCCTCGGGAGTGTAGATGTCGTTGGCGAACGACATGACGTTCTCGCCGTAGCCGCTATTCCACTGCAGGGAAACCTCGACCTCGCCCATCTTGGTCACAGGCGCGTCCGGATCCGATTTACCCTCGATGTAGATGGGCTCCTTAAAGGCCTCGGGGACATCCTTGCCCTCATTGAGGAACTTGACGAAGTCGATGATGCCGCCGGCATAGCAAAACTCCTCCACATGGGGAGTCGCCTCGCGCTCGTCGGTCAGCACAATCTTGAGGTTCTTGTTGAGGAATGCCGTCTCCTGCAGACGGTTGTGCAGCGTGTCGAAATCGTAGATGCAGGTCTCGAAGATCTCGTCGTCGGGCCAGAAGCTGACAGTGGTACCCGTCGTCTCCGAAGTGCCCACGACCTCCATCTTCTTGACGGTCTTGCCGCGCGAAAACTCCATCTCGTAGATGTTGCCATCGCGGCATACCTGTACGACCACGCGCTTGGACAGGGCGTTGACGACGGAGATGCCCACGCCGTGCAGTCCGCCCGAGACCTTGTAGGCCGAGTTATCGAACTTACCGCCGGCGTGCAGGATCGTCATGACGACCTCGAGCGTCGGGATCTTTTTGATAGGATGCTCGTCGACGGGGATGCCGCGACCGTTGTCGACGACCGTGATGGAGTTGTCGGCGTGGACCGTCACCTGAATCTCGGTGCAGAAACCGGCCATGGCCTCGTCGACGGAGTTGTCAACGATCTCCCACACCAGGTGATGAAGACCGCTGGCGCTCGTCGAGCCAATGTACATGCCCGGGCGCTTACGAACGGCCTCGAGACCTTCGAGAATCTTAATCTCGCCGCCATCGTAATCGTTTTCGTTTGCCACACGTCCTCCTTCAGTTAAGAAAATGTGTACAGCCTTACTAGTTTATCGTAAAAAAATACCCTCGGGGACGAGGGTATTTGGCTCTACAAGGCCACCAGATGCGATTTAAGGCTCTTTTTTGCCCTGCACGCCCTTGGCCCACTCGGCACTGGCTCTCATGGCGTTCTCGAGGGCCTCGCGCAGTTTTTGGTCCTCGATGGGTGCCACCTGGCGCTCGATCTCGGCACGCTCGGCACCGCTTAGGTCGGCATGCGGAGCCGGCGGACGCTCGGCCATGGCAGGGCGCAGGCGCTCTTTGGCGGCGGGCGGTGTGTGGCCGGGGGCGGTCGTCTTGAACACCAGCCCGTCGACGTGCGCGCCGGCGCGCTCCATGCGCGCGCGGATAATCTCGCGCAAAAGTGTCATCTCCTGCGTCCATGAGGGCGAATCGAGGTACACCAGCAGTTCGTTGGACTCGGGCAGGTAGCGCAGGCCCGTCACGTGGCGTCCCTCGCGCGTGCCCGAGCACACCGCATTCCAGGCGCGATAGACCGCACGAGACTCCTCTGCAGCCTCCATCTGCGCGCGGCGCTCAGGTGTCGCGGACGCCAGGATGCGCTGACGCTCGGCATCCAAAAAGCCGCCAAAGGCCACCGTTCCGTTCTCGCGCTCGTAATTAGCACGTCCCACCCATGCTCACCACCTTGGCTCGATCAAGCAGGTCATCGGTAAAATACCCCAGATTGGTGGTGGTTATGACCGTCTGGATATCATCACCGATCAGCTGCAGAAAAGCGCCTCGGCGCCCGGCGTCGAGCTCGCTCATCACGTCGTCCAAAAGCAGCAGCGGCGCGGTGCCCAGGATATCGCGCGCCACGGCCACTTCTGCCACCTTCCAGGCAAGCACCAGCGTTCGCTGCTGGCCCTGGCTGGCAAATGAACGGGCCGACCGGCCCGCGACGGAAAACTCGATCTCGTCGCGATGCGGACCCACGAGCGTCACGCCGCGGCGAATCTCCTCGTCGGCGCGCTCATCGAGCGCCGAGAGCATGCGCTCATACGCCCAGCCCCTGAGCTCGTCGCGATCCTCGGTGCCAGGCAGGTCGCCAAGCGTGGACACATAGGACACGCCGGCGGGCTCGCCGGATGCCACGCGGCCATAGGCATCGCGCACATGACCCGACAGCCGGTCGAGCAGGGACAGACGATGCACGAGCAGGGCCGAACCGGCGCGGGCGATAGATTCGTTCCAGGCGCCGAGCATCTCGCGGCAGCACCAGGTCTCCTTGAGCAGGGCATTGCGCTGGGTCACGCAGCGCCCGTAGGCACTGGCCAGATCGGCATAGCGCGCACTCAGCTGAACGCCAAAGTCATCAAGTGCGGTGCGGCGCACGCTGGCGCCCCGCTTGACCATATCCAGGTGGTCCGGGCAAAACAGCACGCTCGGCAGCACCCCGCGCACGCCGGACGCAGCGCAGCGCTTGCCGTTGCGGCTAAACGAACGCTTGCCGTCTTCCACGCTCAGTCCCATGTCCAGCACACGCCCATCACCTTCGAGCCTCAGCTCGACCTTGCATGAGCCCGTGCCGTCGTGCACGAGCTCTGCTGCGGTCGGATGCCTAAACGAGGCGCCGCTCGTCAGCAGCTGCAGCGCCTCTATGAGGTTGGTCTTTCCCGCCGCGTTGGGACCCGCGAGCACTGTCACACCGTCGCTCAGGGCAAGGCGATAGCTGTCGAAGCTGCGATAGCGCGCAACGGAAAGATCGCGTGCGAACATGGTCATGGTCAGTGCTAGATGCGTACCGGCATGACCAGGTACAGGTAGTTGATCTTGTCGTAGGACTTGAAGATGCCAGCCTGCGAATAGCTCTTGAGCTCCAGCGTGATCTCCTTCTCCTTGGATAGGGCATTGAGGCAGCCAAAGATGTAGTGGTAGTTGAAGGCGATGGTGCCCGACTCGCCCTCGGCTTCGACATCGATCGTCTCCTGCGCCAGATCCTGGTCGTTGGAAATGGAGGACAGGCCCATCTGGCCGTTCTCGACGTCAATCTCAAACTTGACAGCGGGGTTGGCGCTCGCGATAACGGCCACACGTTTAAGGGCGGCGTTAAAGGCGGCTACGTCGATCTTGACGCTCGTCACGCACGAATCGGGGATGAGCCGCTTGTAGTTGGGGTACACGCCCTCGATGCGACGCGACACGTAGGTGGTGTTGCCGGCCTCGAAGACGACCTGGGTGTCGGTAGCCCCGATCATGATGGTCGCCTGGCTGGCCATGATGTTCAGCGCGTCGTTAAAGGCGTCAGCCGGAACGTTGAGCTCAAAGGAGCCCTCGAGGGTCGAGGTCTCGACCTGCGTATCGCACACGGCCAAGCGGAAGGAATCGGTCGCCACCAGGCGTACGGTGTTGTTCTCGACCTTCATGTGCACGCCGCCCAGGATGGGGCGAGCCTTGTCGGTCGAGGTGACGCGCCACACGCGGCCGACCATTTCGGACAAGACATCGGTCGGCAGCTCCACGGCACTCTCGATGGCATAGGCCGGAAACTCGGGGAAGTCATTGGCATCGAGCGTGTTCAGCCTAAAAGAGCTCTTCTCGCAACCAATCAGCACCTGGCGCTCGGACAGCTCAAAGGTGACCGGGGCATCGGGGAGGGTCTTGGTGATATTGGAGAGCATCTTACAGGGGATAACCATCTCGCCCTCTTCTTCGACATGCGCCGCGATGCGATGACGGATCGAGATGGTGTAGTTAGAGGTCTGGAATTCCAAGATGCCGTCTTGGGCCTTAACGAGCACGCCCGACAGGATGGGGAGGGTGGATGCCGAAGCGACACCCTTCATAACGACGCCGATGGCTTGTGTAAGCGAGCTCTGGCTGACGGTGAACTTCATCTTTTAATACCTTTCTATAGATATAAATATCTTAATAATAGTAATAGCACTGACGAAACTGTTGATTACTCCCAAAGACGCAGGTCGGACCCAGAAAGAGAATCGACAGCAACCTGTGTGCAACAGGGGTGGTTTTCCACGTTCAAAACCTGCGCAAAACTTTTCATCACCGCGGGTTGGGTTTTAGACACCTTATGCCCGTGGTTTCGACAAGTTTTCAACAGCTGTGTCCATTTACCTACGAGCGCAGTGTAATTTTATCGCGCAGCGACTTGAGGTCTTCGGTAACAGTCCGGTCTTCCTGGATCATCTTCTGGACCTTTTTGTAACTCGTGCTGACGGTCGAGTGGTTGCGGTTGCCAAATTCGGCGCCCACCGCCGTGGTCGTCATCTCGCACATCTCGATGGCCAGGTAGATAGCGATATGGCGTGCTTTGGCGATATTGGCGTTGCGACGCGGGCCGATGAGCTCCTCGTGCGTCACGCCGTACTGCTCTTCGATGACGGACTGAACCGTCTGGACGTTGATCTTTTTGGCCGATGTGTCAAAGTACTGGCTGGCGATGGCGTCGATATCGTCAAAGGTGAGCTCCCCGCCCTCGCGCTCGCGGTCGCCCGCCTCGCCGGCGCAGCGCTCGCAGAAGCTCTCGAGTTCGCGGATGTTGGTGCCCGAGACCTCGGCCATGTGTTTAAAGTGCTCGTCGGTCAGGTGCCCGCCGTCGCCCCCATAGGCCGCCAGCAGCGAGTCGTCGCCTGCCTCGGGAGCGGCGACGATGGTGTTCTCGTAATAGCGCTGCAAGATCTTGTATTTCATCTCGTAGCTGGGCTCTGCGACCAAGCAGAGCATGCCGGCGTTGAAGCGGCTGGTCAGACGCTCGTCCATGCTCAGGTCCTTGGGGGCGCGGTCTGCCGCGATGACGACCTTCTTGTTGTTGCGGATGAACTCGTCCATGAGCTGGAAAAAGTAGTCCACGCTCGCGCGCTTGCCGATGATGTTTTGGATGTCATCGATGATGAGCACGTCCACGCCGTGGTATGCCTGCATGATAGGGGCGTTGCTCTTCTTTTGGCGGTCGAACTCGGTCATCAGGTCGTCCAGATATGCCTGGGAGTTGGCATACTTGACCTTGATTTCGGGCGACTTCTCGGCGAGCTCGTTTTTGATGGCAAGCAGCAGGTGCGTCTTGCCCAGGCCCGATTTGCCGTAGATGAACAGTGATGTGCACGTGCCACGCTCGTCCGCGAGGGCGGCAAACTTGAGTGCCGAGCGATAGGCATGGCTGTTCTCGGGGCCGTAGACAAAGTTCTCAAAGGTAAATTTTGAGTTCGCGGCGAGCGGGGCTCCATCCGCATTCTGCTCGGCCGGTACGGTCGGTGCCGGCATGGGTGAAGCGGGGGTCGCAGCTTGCGTGGACTTAGTCGGCGCTCCGCCCTTCATCTGGTTCATCATGCGACGAAAATCATCGGCCGAGAGCGTGTTCTTGATTGCAATGCCCGAATCCGCGCCCGCCGCTGCGTCGTGAGCGATAGGCATGTGCGTGACGGGTGCGTTCGTTGACGTCGCCGCCGCGGTCGGCAACGGTGCCATGGTTTCACGGGAAACATCGCCGTGCTGGTGCTCGATTGTCGGCACGTCGCCTGCGGAGGCCGGCACCGCCGGGGAGGCAGCGGGAGCCGCGGTGGGCGCCGTCGCAGCAGCGGATTCCGCCACGGCTCCTTGCGGTGCCACGATGTCGAGCGCAATCGGTGCAAAGGCGATTTCTTCCAGATAGGCCTCAATAGTCGGCTGATGCTTTTTGAGCTGCGCGATGGCAAAGCGCGAGGGGGCCTCGATCGTGAGCGTATCTTCGGTCAGGCTTATGGCGCGCGATTGCCCCAGCATGTTGATGAGGCGTGCATCTTGGCCGTCGCGCTGGCAAAAGGCGATGGCATCCCCCAGGATGATGCTTGCTTCCTCGTCCACTGTCTCTCCCGTTCTTTAGCTCTGAGCTCGCACGCGAGCGGCGCCGAGTTCGGTCAGATGGTATTTCTGGCCATGCTTGATGACCAAGCCGGCCTGCGCCAAGTCATTGAGCGTGCGTGACCAAGTGGGGGCCGAGTTTCCAAACGCCCTCGCCAGATCGGTAGCACCGCACGCTTGATTTTGCGCCAGATAGCCCAGCGCGGCGTTGCCGCGATCGCTTACGAACACGTCCGGTTGTGGCTGCGCATACTGATTTGCTGCATTAGGATACATCATTTGAGCTGCTGGTTGTTGAGAACTCTGCATCGGCGGCATTTGCTGTTGAAAACTTTGAGGCCACTGTTGGTAAGGCTGCGGAGTCATCTGCTGGGCCCAGGGGTTGTACTGCTGCTGCGGCATCTGCTGGTACGGCTGCTGATATCCCTGCTGGTACTGCTGCGGGAACTGCTGGCCATACCCCAGTGGCGGCATCTGCTGATATGGATATCCCTGATGGTACGGCTGATAGCCCATTTGCTGGCCACCCGGTGCCCCCGTCGCCTGCTGCATTGCTGCTGCATCCTGATCCGCCAGCGGCATGGCCTCTGGCGCGTTTGGCGGCATCGACATCGATGCCGCCTGGGGCTCTTGTGTAGGAAGCATTCCGGGCTGCTGCATCTGTCCCACGGGGGGCTGCATCTGTTGCGTTGCCATGGGCTGCTGCGCAAAAGCTCCCGGCAGGGGATATGTGGGCTGCTCCGTCTCGGGCCGCACGGCAGCACCGCGTCCGCCGGCACGCTCTATTTCCTGCACGCGTTTAGGGTCCAGGCTTACCGTAACCACGGTGCCGTTGCCCATGTTGTCCTCGATGGACACGGCCCCGCCGGCGTTTTCCAAATACTCCTGCACCATGGGAAACCCTGCTCCGGTTCCACGGATGTAGCGCTTCATCTTGCTGTTTGCGCTGGTAACGCCAAAGTCGAAAGCACGCTCCTTGTCGTCGATGCCGGGTCCTTGATCAGCGAAGCGGATGGTGTCTCCGCCGTCCAGAATCGAGATGATGGGCTCGGCAAAGTGCGCGTGGATAAAGTTTTCGACAATCTCGCGGATGACCATGAGCGAGATATGGCCACCTTGTTCTTTCATGCACTGGTAGACGGTGTTGGTCGTCTCTTCCAAATACGTGCGGACATCTTGCGGATCAATGACGATCACACGCGGTGTCGACAGCATATCGTCATAGACGGCGATGCGCGCGGCGTACATGGCTTTTGGCGCCTGCGTGGTCGTCTGCTCGCCTTCCTCACGCTCTTCGCGCACGCCGGTGATGTGCTCGTTGTCGGGTGCCGGGTCTCCGGAATCGACCATGGTGTAAAAGTCGTCAGACATGCCGCTCGCAATCTTTCAAAAGGTTTCGAACAAATAGTAGCTCACCGTGCAATGTTTCTCATCTTTCGACAACTTTTCAAAACCTGTTGAAAACTTTGGAAAACGGACGAAAAGTTCTCAACATTGCCAACATGACCTGTTGAAAACTCGATGAAATATCGTGAAAAGTTGCCATGCACCGTTAAATCGAGCTCGGCTTATGGGGGAACCGTGTGAACTGCGCAACCTTTTACCTTTGATTTCTTGACATTTGAACATTGATTTCCCTACAATCTTCAAGCTCACGTGTCTATATCTGCGTCCGCGCCCCCGCGGACACTCGAAATGCAGCAGGAGGAACTTAAGATGAAGCGTACGTATCAGCCTAATAAGCGTAAGCGTGCCAAGACCCATGGCTTCCGTGCCCGTATGGCCACTAAGGGTGGTCGTGCCGTGCTCGCCCGTCGTCGCGCCAAGGGCCGCAAGCGTCTCACTGTCTAGCAGCGATACACACATCTCGCATGAAGACTATTAAGTCTCGGCAAGATTTCGAGCATGTGTTCAGTCAGGGGCGTCGTTTCAATCACCCTCTGATTCGAATGACCATATGTGAATCGGTTGGCGAAGGCGACTCCGGAAGGGTCGCCTTCGTTGGTGCTAAACGGCTCGGTTGTGCTGTCGTGCGCAACCGTTCTAAGCGTGTGATGCGCGAGGCCGCCCGCAGCTGTGGATTTCCCGTTGCGGGTTATGACATCATCTTGTTCGCAACTCCCAAGACGAGGGTTTCCTCGCCGCAGGAGATGGACAATGCATTGCGTTCGCTTATGAAACGCGCCGGCGTTGCCGGGGAGGAGCGATGAGCAATCACGTTTTGCGACGTGTTGCCATCGCTCCTATTCGCATATATCAACAGGTTATTTCGCCCTTATTGCCTGACGCCTGCATTTATTACCCAACGTGCTCGCAATACGCCGTCCAGGCGATTGAGAAGTACGGTGTTTTGAGAGGCTGCTGGCTTGCCGTGAGGCGCATCGCTCGCTGCAATCCCCTGCACGTCGGCGGTTATGACCCTGTGCCCTAGCGGGCACTCGCTATCGGAGGAAAACTTACATGTGGGATTGGATCGTTAACATCCTTTTCGAGCTGCTCAAGCTCATCCAGACCTTTGCGGTCGACTGGGGCCTGTCCATTATCATCCTGGTGGTCATCATCCGTCTGCTGCTGACGCCGCTTATGCTCAAGTCGACTAAGTCGACGGCACGCATGCAGGTGCTGCAGCCCAAGATGCTCGAGATCCAGGAGCGCTATGCCGACGATCCCCAGCGTCAGGCTGAGGAAATGCAGAAGTTCTACAGCGAGAACAAGTTCAACCCGATGGCTGGTTGTCTGCCGCTGTTGATTCAGATGCCTGTCCTGTTCGCCCTATTTACGCTGCTGCGTAACCTGCCGGACTACTTTAACGACGGCACGTTCTCGTTCTTTAATATTCTGCCCGACCTGACCACCACGCCGAGTGCCTCCTTTGCCGATGGCTTTATGGTCGCGCTGCCTGCGCTGGTCTGCCTGATCCTGTTCGCTGTCCTGACCCTGATTCCGCAGCTCTATATGTCGCGCAACCAGACCGGCCAGCAGGCTCAGAGCATGCGTATGATGGCCGTTGTCATGACGGTCATGATGCTTTGGATGGGCTGGAGCCTTCCCGTTGGTGTTCTGCTGTACTACGACGTCTCGTCTGCTTGGCAGGTTATCCAGCAGATTTTTGTGACGCAGAAGGTCATCGACAAGGCGAAGGCCGATGAGGAGGAGCGCCTTAAGAACGCGCCGCTGCAGGTTGAGGTCACTCGTCGCGAGAAGAAGCCGCGCCCGCACAAGAAGAAGTAGTGGGATATCAATCTTATTTAGGTACCTAACTTTTGGAGTACGTTATGTCTGAAGAGATCATCGAGGATATGCTTGAGGAGGTTGCCCCGCAGGTCGCGGGCGATTATCCCGAGATTGCACAGCGCTACAAGGCTGGTGAAGAGCTGACCGACGAGGAGCTCGACACCATTGCCGATGTCGCGATTTCCATCCTGCGTTCCATCCTTTCGCACTTCGATGCCGCCAACTCTCCTATCGATGAGTATGAGGGCGACGAGGGTGAGCTGATTCTGGATGTAACGGCTCCCGACCTTGCTGTTCTCATTGGCCGTCATGGTCGCACCCTTGATGCCCTTCAGGTTATGTTCTCATTGCTGGTGAGCCGCAAGCTCGGCTTTAGGTATCCGGTTGTAGTGGACGTCGAGGGATACAAGAGCCGCCGTCAGGACAAGGTTGCCTCCATGGCTCAGTCTGCTGCCGAGCGTGCCATCCGCACTCATAAGAGTGTTTCGCTTCCGCCCATGAATGCCTACGAGCGCCGACTGGTTCACATTGCACTTCGTGGCAATGACGCCGTCGATACTCATTCTGAGGGTTCTGACCCCGATCGCCATGTGGTGATTGTTGCTCGATAATCTACTCGAGCTTATGCTAAGGGGACGTGGTTTCCACGTCCCCTTTTTTTGTCAAAAGTTCTCGATACACTGATTTTTGTCAGAAAGGAGCTTTCGTTGTTAGTACTTACTGATCAGCAGGCTGACGAGATGTTGAGTCGTCTAACTTCCTATTGCAAAGAGTATTCCTTGAGCGTAACTGATACTGAGCTGAGGAAATGTATTCAACATTTGGATTTGGTTCTGGAAACAAATAAGACAACCAATCTCACCCGTATTCTTAACATAGAAGATGCTGCGGTACTTCATATCCTCGACTCACTTGTTTTGCTCCCCTATATCAATAAGGCTCCTGAGGGAGCTTTGCTCGATATGGGAACAGGTGCGGGCTTCCCTGGTATTCCGTTAACCATAACCACGCATCGTAAAGCTACTTATATTGACTCTGTTGGTAAGAAGGTTGATGCTGTCAATTCTTTTGTTGATGTTCTTGGATTGAAACATGCTCATGCGGTTCATGATCGCCTTGAAGAATATGCTCGAAGCCATAAGAAGCAGTTTTCTGTCGTAACCGCCCGCGCACTTGCCCCTCTACCGATTCTTGTTGAGTATGCTGCTCCGTTCCTCAAAGACGGAGGGCTATTTGTTATCACCAAGGGTAATCCTTCGGATGAGGAGCTTGCTTCCGGCATGTCAGCAGCTAAGATTTGCGGCTTCACTTTGCTTCTGAATGACGCAATCGATTTGCCTGAGGGCTTGGGCCACAGGGAGTTCATTGTTCTTAAAAAGAGTCATCCGGCATCCGTTTCATTGCCTCGTGCAAATGGCATGGCAAAGAAGAATCCGCTTGCCTAGATGTTTCACGTGAAACATAATGGATACTAACAACTTGCAGTGTTTCACGTGAAACATGGCGGTTGATATCGAATCGGAATGTTTCACGTGAAACATCCTCCGTTTGACAGCTTTAATACACACCAGGAGGGACCGTGGGATTTCGCGACGTTAAGCGTTCTAAGAGCGCAAAAGACACGCGTATCATTGCAATCATCAATCAAAAAGGCGGCGTCGGTAAGTCAACGACGGCTGTGAACCTTGCAGCAGCACTGGGTGAGCAGGGTCGTAAGACACTGATTGTCGATTTTGATCCGCAGGGAAACAGCACCAGTGGATTTGGAATTGAAAAAGAAGACCTTGATCGCTGCATCTATGATGCATTGTTGAATGATGTGCCGGCAGAATCGCTTGTTCTTGATACAAATTGCAAAAAGGTATTCGTAATTCCAGCTACGATTCAGCTTGCAGGTGCCGAAATTGAGCTCGTAAGCGCAATTGCTCGTGAAACCCGCCTCAAAGATTTGCTTGAGCCGATTCAGGACGAGTTCGATTTTATTTTCATTGACTGTCCTCCTTCGCTCGGCCTGCTTACTATCAATGCCTTGACCGCAGCAGACAGCGTTTTGATTCCGATCCAGTGCGAGTACTACGCACTCGAGGGCGTTACGAAGCTGCTAGAGTCAATGAAGATGGTCAAATCACGTCTGAACAAGGGCTTAGACACCTATGGTGTGCTTATGACCATGTATGACTCGCGTACTTCTCTATCGAATCAGGTTGTTGAGGAGGTTCAATCGTACTTTGGTGATAAGGCATTTAAGACGCTAATCCCCCGTACGGTTAAAATCTCCGAAGCTCCGTCTTTTGGAGAACCGGTAATTACCTATGCACCTCAAAATAAGGGTGCAAAAGCGTATATGAACCTTGCAAAAGAGGTGATCAAGCGTGCCTAGTGTAAAGAAACGTGGCGGATTGGGACGTGGACTCAATGCTTTGGTCTCAGAGGCCGAGTATGAGACCGGTGGTTCTGCTGTATCTGCTTCAAATGCCGCATCTGTAACAAAACTACCTATTGAGGATATCGTTCCCAACCCTAATCAACCGCGAATTCATTTTAATGAAACTGAACTTCGCGAGTTGAGCGAGTCAATCCAAGAGCATGGCGTTTTGCAGCCGCTCTTGGTTCGCAAGCATGGAAACGGCTATGAGATCATCGCTGGTGAGCGTCGGTATCAGGCATCAAAGCTTGCTGGTCTTGAGGAACTGCCTGTCATCATTAAAGATGTTAATGATGAAGAGATGCTGGCTCTTGCTCTTATCGAAAACCTTCAGCGTTCTGATCTGAATCCCGTCGAAGAGGCTAAGGGCTATCGCCAGCTTATCGATGCCAGCGGTATGACCCAGGAGGCATTGTCGAAAGCAGTAAGCAAGTCACGCTCTGCAATTACAAACTCGCTGCGCCTTCTCGATCTCCCCGAAGTAGTTCAGCAGATGATTTTTGAGAGTAAACTAACTGCTGGACATGCACGTGCGATTCTTGCAGTTCCCTATGAGGACGCGCGAATTCGACTTGCAGAGAAGGTTGTTGCGGAGGGCCTTTCCGTAAGAGCGACAGAAAATCTTGCTCCATTGTTTTCTGCCGGAGAGACAACTAAGACGCCACGGCCTGCAACGCCTCAGTCTTTTAAAAAGGCTGCGCGTGTACTTCGTCAGGTATTTAATACCAACGTTCGTGTGAAGAGCTCGCGTGGAAAGAATAAGATTGAGATTGAGTTTAAAGACGAGGAAGAGCTCTCTCGTATTCTTGGTGAAATGATTCAGTTTGATCAAGGAGGCCAAGATGAGGAATAAGATTTTTACTGCGATTGCATTGGCGACGACTGTCGCGGCTGGTGCCTTTGCTGGCTATAAGATCGCGACAGACGATGAACTTCGAGGTCGTTTGCTTCGTGGCGCGCAAGATATCGTTGATACGTCAAAGAAGAAAATGGATGTTATGACAGAAGATGTTGCCATGCGCACTGCTCAGGTAACGAAAAATCCTAAGATTAATCAAGGTTGGGTTAGCAACCAATGGGAAAATGTAGGCTATTAGGTACCTAACAATTACCCTGCATATTTTAAGGGGCCCTTGTCTGATTCATGAGACAAGGGCCCCTTATTTTGTCCGTAAATAATGGGAAAGGTAGCAGCTGGTCCAAAATTGATGTCAATAATGAAACGACCCCGGTTGCATATCCTGCAACCGGGGCCGTTCGATGTTTCACATGAAACGTTTTGGAGTAAGACTCCCCTATGCGTTCTTCTGAACTTTGAAGCGCTGTTTCAGCTGTCCGCAAGCGGCGTCAATATCGTTACCACGGGAGTTACGAATCGTGGTCTCGATGCCACGGGACTCAAGACGACGCTGAAGATCCTCAACCTTATGAATCGGCGACGGCTTGAGCGGGCTGCCCTCGATGTCGTTTAGTTGAATCAGGTTAACGTGGCACAGCGTTCCCTCGCAGAAGTCGCAGAGTGCCTGCATCTCGGGATTCGTATCGTTGACGCCTTCGATCATGGCATACTCATAGGTCGGGCGGCGGCCAGTCTTCTCGGTGTAGAGCTGAAGCGCTTCGTGAAGGCGAAGCAGCGTGTACTTCTTAACACCGGGCATGAGCTTATTGCGCGTCGACTGGATGGCGGAATGCAGGGAAACGGCAAGCGTGAACTGCTCGGGGATGTCGGCAAATTTGCGAATACCGGGAATAACGCCGCTGGTAGAGACGGTGAGGTGACGAGCGCCGATACCGATACCATCGGGGTCGTTGAGGATACGCAATGCCTTGAGAACCTCGTCGTAGTTGGCAAACGGCTCGCCCTGGCCCATGAAGACAACGCTTGTGGCACGCTCGCCAAAGTCGTTGGATACATGAAGCACCTGGTCGACGATCTCTTGAGCGGTCAGAGAGCGCTTGAGGCCGTTGAGACCGGTAGCGCAAAAGGCGCAGCCCATGCCGCAGCCTGCCTGGGTGGAAACGCAGACGGAAAGTTTGTTACGACGGGGCATGCCGACAGTCTCGACGGAAATGCCATCGTGGAACTCGAGCAGATACTTGCGCGAGCCATCTTTGGAAACCTGCTTGGTGAGTTCAGTCGGCGTATCAAAGGCAAAAGCCTCTTTAAGCTGCTCACGGAAAGCCTTGGGAAGGTTGGTCATATCGTCAAACGAACAAACGTTCTTCTCAAAGACCCATTCGATGAGCTGCTTCGCGCGGAAGGCGGGCTGGCCAAGTTCGGCCACGAGCTCGCGAATATCGTTTTGGCTCAAGTCGCGAATGTCCTGAGATTTAGTCTTGGGATTCATGGAAGCCTTTCGATTTTGGGGAAACGTAGAGGGTATCGTTACAATATGGTATCAGCTGCAGAAATTATAGAGGAGGAGTCTGCCCATGCCGGGTAAAAGCCTAGAGAACATGCACGTAGCGGTCTTGGCGGGCGGTCATTCCGCCGAGCGCGAGATCTCGCTCGATTCGGGAAAGAACGTTGTGGTGGCACTGAAGGAAGCCGGCTACACCTCGGTGGAGCTGCTTGACACGGCCGCTGATGACTTTATGGTAACCATGGCGACCGGCGGATTCGATGTGGCATTTATCGCCATGCACGGCGCCGGCGGTGAGGATGGCGCCATGCAGGGTGCCATGGAGACCCTGGGTATCCCCTACACGGCCTCGGGCGTACTTGCCAGCGCCTGCGGTGCCGACAAGGAGGTCTCTAAGCTCCTATATGCCAAGGCGGGCATTCCCATTGCCCCCGGCCTTGCGCTCGAGGTGGGCGACGAAGTCGATATCGATCACATCGTCGAGGTTTGTGGCGAGCGCTGCTTTGTGAAGCCGGCCGTCAACGGTTCCAGCTATGGCATTTCCCTGGTCCATGAGCCCTCCGAGCTGCCCGCGGCAATCGCCAAGGCGTTTGAGTACGGCGACAAAGTGCTGGTCGAGAAGTGCATCGAGGGTACCGAGATCACCGTCGGCGTATACGGCGAAGATGACGTACGCGCCCTGCCGATTGTCGAGATTCGTAAGCCCGAGGACTGCGAGTTCTACGATCTGGACGTGAAGTATGTCGACCCTACGGATATCCATCGCATTCCGGCGCAGATTTCACCCGAGAATTACGCTCGCGCTCAGGAACTTGCCTGTGCCGCTCACAAGGCCCTCGGTTGCCTGGGTATCTCGCGCAGCGACTTTATTGTGAGCGAGGACGGCCCCGTTATCCTCGAGACCAATACCATTCCCGGCATGACCGATACGTCGCTGTATCCGGATGAGATCCGCCACACCGACGACATGACGTTCCCGCAGGTCTGTGACAGCCTGATCCGTATGGGCCTTCGTCGAGCGGGCATTGCATGCTAATCGAGGACGCGGTTTCGTCGGGAACGCCGCAGTTTGTCATCGACTCCTATGCCACGCTTGCCGACCGCGCCAAAACGCAGTCCTTCGGCCTTATCGAGGAAGATGTGATTATCCTCGATACCGAGACCACGGGTCTTTCGGTGCAGGACAACGAGCTGATCGAGATCTCGGCGGCCCGTCTTTCGGGCCGCGAGGTCATCGACCGCTTCGATACCTTCGTGCATCCCAGGCAGCTGATTCCCGCCGAGATTACCGAGCTCACGAGCATTACAAATGCCGATGTTGCAGATGCCCCGTCGGCGGTTGAGGCCGTCGCCGCTCTCGCCGATTTTGTCGGTGGCTGCCCGGTGATCGCACACAACGCCACGTTCGACCGCTCGTTTATCGAGTCGGTCAAAGGCGGCGTCAACGTGAGCGATATTTGGATCGATTCGCTGGCGCTGTCGCGCATCGCGCTTCCGCGCCTGGCCTCGCACAAGCTGTCTTTTATGGCCGATCTGTTTGGCTGCGACTCGGTATCACACCGTGCCAATGCCGACGTCGACGCCCTGTGTGGCGTATGGCGCGTGTTGCTCGTGGCGCTCACCGACTTGCCCCAGGGCCTCATGGCGCGCCTAGCCGACATGCATCCGGACGTGCCTTGGTCCTATCGTCCTATCTTCTCATTCTTGGCAGGGCAGAACCCTGGTTCCATCTTCTCTCTCAGCGCCGCTCGTGCTGACGTTCTCAAGGCCGATCGCGCCGACGATCGGGTGGACGCCGATGAACTGCCGGTTCTCAAGATGCCGAGTCGTGAGGAGATCGAGGCAGACTATGCGCCAGGTGGCCTGGTCAATCGCATGTATCCCACCTACGAGCCGCGTGATGAGCAGATCGCGATGGCGCTCGAGGTCCGCGATGCGCTGGTCACGGGCACTCATCGAGTAATTGAGGCAGGCACCGGCGTCGGCAAATCGATGGCCTATCTGGTGCCTTTTGCCGAGGCAGCACGCCGTAACAACATCACGGTTGGTATTGCGACCAAATCGAACAATCTTGCCGACCAGCTCATGTACCATGAGCTGCCAAAACTTGCGGAGCAACTGGACGGTGGTCTGTCATTTTGCGCTCTCAAGGGGTATGACCACTATCCGTGCCTGCGCAAGCTTGAGCGCATGAGCCGCGGCCAGGTCGAGATTACCACCAAGCGCGATCCGGCGGACACGCTCACGGCGGTCGCGGTCATTATGGCGTACGTCTGCCAATCAGCCGATGGCGACCTCGACTCGCTCGGCATTCGGTGGCGCAGCGTCAACCGTCCCGACTTTACGACGGCCTCGCGCGAGTGTGCTCGTCGCCTCTGCCCGTTTTTCCCTGATAAATGTTTGGTCCACGGCGCTCGCCGTCGTGCGACGCATGCCGATGTGGTGGTCACCAACCATTCCCTGCTGTTCCGCAACGTCGCGGCCGAGGGCAGGATTTTGCCGCCGATTCGTCATTGGGTAATCGACGAGGCCCATTCCATCGAGCGCGAGGCGCGCCGTCAGTGGGCGCGCGTGGTGTCGGCGGACGAATCACGCGTCCTGTTCGAGCGCCTGGGTGGCTCGAGCACCGGCGCGCTAAGCCAGGTTTCCCGTGATTTGGCAACCTCCGAGGGCTCTACGCTCTATCTGGGCCTTACTGCCAAGGCGACGTCGACGGTTGCCCGCGCGAGCATGGCAATCGCCGACGTGTTCGATGGCGTTCGCGAGCTCGGCCGCCGTGCGCGTGGGGGTTATGACAATGCCAATCTATGGATTGGCCCCGAGCTGCGCGAATCAGACGACTGGCATGATTTCTTACAGTCGGCCTACACTGGCATCGACGCATTGGAACAAGCTGACAAGAGCGTCGACGCGCTGGTGCAAGCCGTCGCCGCCGACAAGCCCGAGGTTGTTGTCGACCTGGGTGATATCTCGCGCCGCCTGCACGAGCTGGCCGAGAACCTCAAACTCATCATTGATGGCACCGATGAGCACTACGTGTATTCGCTGCGGGTCAATCGCAGACTTCGTGCCGGCGGAGAGTCGATGACCGCAGAGCGCATCGACATTGGCGAGGCTTTGGCAACCGAGTGGCTACCCGAGGTTCACACGGCTATCTTTGCCTCGGCGACCATGACGGTGTCCAAAAGCTTTGAGCACTTTAACCATGCGGTCGGCCTTGATCGCATCGGTGCTTCAACGTCGTCATCGCTGCACTTGGATTCGAGCTACGACTTCGATTCGAACATGGCTGTAGTCGTTGCGGGCGATATCCCCGATCCGCGCGATCGTGAGAGCTATCTTACGGCGCTCGAGCGCGTACTGGTCGACGCCCATCTTGCCATGGGCGGATCGGTGCTCACGTTGTTCACCAATCGGCGCGACATGGAGGACCTATACGCCCGCGTTGAGCCCAAGATGGCCCGTGCGGGTCTGGAGCTCAACTGCCAGCAGCGCAACTCATCTCCTCGTCGCCTGCGCGACCGGTTTATCAACGAACCGACCTCGTCGCTTTTTGCGCTCAAGGCCTTCTGGGAGGGGTTTGATGCCAGCGGCGAGACGCTGCGCTGCGTCATCATTCCCAAGTTGCCGTTCTCAAGCCCCACGGACCCGCTCTCGTGCGAGCGCAACCTGCGCGAAGACCGCGCATGGGCGCGCTATTCGCTGCCCGAGGCGGTGCTCGAGGTTAAGCAGGCCGCGGGGCGTTTGATTCGCTCGTCGACCGATAGCGGTGTGCTGATCTTGGCGGATCCTCGCCTGGTGACGAAGGGCTATGGCAAGAAGTTCTTAACGTCGCTGCCCACGAGCTCCTACCAGCGCATCGAATCGGCGCAGATTGGGCACTATCTACAGCTGTGGCGTGCACGCCACGAGCGGCGGCGCTAAAGCGGACAGACGAGGGTTTTTGCCATATCGCACAGACGCTTTGACAGGGCGGGGTCATCCAAGATGCGGATGGCTCCGCCCGCTGCGATTATCTGGCTCAGCAGCCAACGCTCGGAGCCGTAATGTACGGTTACCGTTGCCATGTCTGTCCCGCTGCGCTTGATTAGGGTGATGCCGGCCCAGTCCAGATGCTCCGCCATATCGAATGGCATCAAGAGCTTTGCGCTGCGCTGCGTCCGGGCAAGGGAATCGTGGAGGGATGCGACGTCCGGTGCGTGAGGCACGACGGAGTCTTCCGTTAAGGCGAGTCCCTCGATTTTATCCATGCGATAGGTGCGCTGCTCATCGACTGCGATGTCCCAGGCAATCAGGTATGTTTGGTCGCCGTTTGCCGTAATGCGCAAGGGGTCGACCAGACGCTCGCGTGGCCGTGCATCGTCCATCGAGCGATACGAGATACGGCAGCGAACGCCGTCCTGAATGGCGCAGCTCAGCTGCTGCCAGTGCGACCCGTGGTTGACGGTGTCAAAGACGCGCTGGTTATAGCCGAGCTCTTCGGGTAGAAGAGCAAATCGAATCCGAGCCGCCGTCTGCGGCTCGATCCCCAACGATTCAAGCTCGTGGTTGAGCACGGCGCCCTCGGCGGCACTCAGGCGCAGCGGTAGCACACGACCGGCGTCACCGGTGAGGACCACACGCTCGCCGTGGCATTCGCAGATGATGCGCGCGCCCGATTCTCGGTCCGCGAGCGTCGAGACGATCTCGAGAATCTCGTCGAGCGACGCCCCCGTGATGTCAAAGCGACTGCAAATCTCGTTTCGAGTCATGCCGTTCTCGCCGGCGGCGTAGAGGGCCTCCATGATGTCGATGGCGCGCGAGAGCCTCTGCTCGCTGGTGAGTTTACGCACGGGCATGCTCGTGCACCGTCCTTTCGATGAGGTGGTTCCACGCCTGTTTGAGCGATTTGGGGGCCATGGGCCTCATGCCGTCCATGGCGTGGGCCATGCAAAATGAGGCGGCGGCTTCAAGGTCGCGCACGTCAACGGTCCAGATCCATCCCGCATCGGTGTGTGCGAGCTTACCTCGCCCGCGCGTGAGACCGTTGATCATATCGATCTGCGTCTGAGGGGCGAATGAGAACGTAGCTGCAACGGACGGTCGGTCGGCAAAATCGAATTCAAAGAACAGGTAGTCGTTGAGGTTGAAGTCCGCAGGGATGGTGTAGGCCTTCGAAGGACGCCAAGCGCGAACGATACGGTCGCAGCGGAATGTCCTGATGTCGTCGGTGGCATTGTCGAGGCCGCAGAAGTACGCCACGCCCTCGCGCTCGAACATGCCGTAGACGCAGACGGTACGCTCTTTTTGCTCACCGCGTCCGTTCTGATATAAAAATCGCAGCGCGCATCGCTCGGCAAAGGCGCTCCAAACCGCATCGACGGTGGGAGAGCGGCTGATCGTCGCCTCGTCCGCCGTCGTCCTGCCGGTGAGGTAGGCAATCTTGGAGCGAATATCGGCAAGTGGTGCGGCAAAGGTGGAAGAGCCGCTTGCAAGCGTTTGGTCGATGGCGTTGAGTAGGATGTCGGCGTCGTCTGCGGTGATGAGGCCACCTGCTGCAAACGTGTGCTCGCGGTCGATTGTCCACGAGCTTTCCTCGGTCTCCTGCGCGCCGGCAGGGCGAACCTCCTTGATTAGGATGCCGCGTTCGAGCAGTTTGTCACGATCGCGCCGAAACTTGCGCTTATCAGAGTCGATGTTGCCCGAGCCATATCCCAGGTCAGAATCCAAGACGATCTGCTCGGTCGTCAGCGGTTCGGGGGAGCTGTTGAGCACAAAGAAAAGATTGAGGATGCGCTGAGCCGTTTTATCGAAACTGGGCTCCGAATTTTCCTTTTTAATTGTCGCGGTCGCGTCGCTTGCCGTCATAGAGTCCTCGCATGAGAAGGTGGTTTGCTGCCATGATTTTAGTCCGATATGGAGATTAGGCTATATCCTTGTCCGCTCGGGGCGTTAAGATGGCCCGAATTCGGTCGTTTGCGCTCGCTCGGGGTATACTTTCGACTATATACGGTTCTAATGTGCATGCATTGGGCCTATTTGTCGGATTATGGATGTGGAGCGCACATGGCGAACACCCAGAACTATATTAACCACCTGCTGCAGAACACCGGCATTACGCCGGCATGCAGCGAAGAAGAGCGCTTGGCTGCCGAGGATATCGCTCAGATCTTCCGCAACCACGGCTTTGATCCAGAGGTTCAGGAGTTCAATGCCCCGGCGCCCAGTAGGTTGGCATTTGCCGTTACCGGTATTCTTGCGTTTGCCGGCGCCCTACTGATGGGCATCGGCGGCGGCATCGGCTTGGTCGGCACCTTGCTGGCCATTGCCGGCGCCGTTCTTTACGTGCTCGAACGCACGGGCCACCCCGTGGTTTCGCGCCTGGGCAAGACGGGCGTGAGCCAAAATGTCATCGCCTACCACAAGGCCTCGGGCCCGCTCGCGTCTCCGCGCAACCGCCCGGTGGTCGTTGTCGCACACTACGACTCTCCCCGTGCTGAGCTGCTCGCCCGCGAGCCCTATGCTTCTTATCGTGCGCTCATCGCCAAGCTGTTGCCCGTTGCCACGGTTGCCCCTGCTGCCGTTGCCATCTTGCGTATCCTGCCGCTCCCCGGCGCGCTCAAGGTTCTGCTGTGGATTGTCGCGATCCTCGCTTCCCTCGTTGCGCTCGCCAACGCGGCAAACATCATTTCTAACCGTTTTGTGCTTCCCTATACGTCCGGCGCAGTGTGCAACAAGTCTTCTGTCGCCGCTATGCTCGGCGTTATGGACAACGTTGCTCCCTTCCAGGGCGAAAACGAGTTTCCCGACGATGTTCCGTTCGATACCTATTTTGGGGAGCAGAAGCGTCGTGCCGAGGAAATGGCGCGCGCAGCGGCGGAGTATGCCGCGGCCCAACAGCAAAACGACTACGGCAACACCATCGAGTATGAAGAGCCTACCTACGCCGAGGACGAGTTCGGCCAGCCGATTGCTTCCGACGCTCAGACCGAGCCCGAACAGGGCGAGGCTTTCGACGAGCAGATCGAGGGCTTTGAGGGTGCGTCTGCCGACGAGACGCTGATTGGCGCCATCGTGCCCGAGGATCAGAATCAGGCTGTCCAGGCCGAAGAGTTCAATGACGAGGTTCCCGCTGCCGAGCCGGCGGAGGAGCCTGTCGCGGCCGAGCCCGAGCCCAAGCTCTATCGCAATGCCGCCGGCAACATCCGCTTTGGTTCGGATGCCATCCGTGCGCTCGGAATGCTTCCCGAGTCCTGCACGCTCGATTACGAGGAAGGCGAGGAGCCGACGTTTGAGCCCGAGCCTGCCCCCGTCGTGACTGCACCTGCGCCCGTTGTCGCCGTGGATGATGAGTCTGCCGCGGTTACCGCTGCCGTTGCCGAGCCCGAGGCGGTGTCCGCGATCGATCCCGCGGCAGGACTGGACATTTTGGCTCCCGCCGCGCCGGCGCAAGACGTTACGGACGAGTCTGACGACGATTACGTTGAACAGCCGAGGCGCGTGTCTTACGAGAGCGATACTGATTTCTCGGCCGAGATTCCCGCGGCAACGCCCCATGCCGATATTGCATCCGCGTTCTCTTCGATTGGCGCCAGTGCTTCCAACTTCTTTAAGGGTGCGCTTGCAAAGGGCAAGAAATTTGTCGACGATTTCGAGGAGAAGCGCGCTGCCGCACGCGAGGCTGCCGAGCAGGAGGCTATCGCTCAGCAGCAGGCAGCCGAGGCGGCACGTGAGCGCGCGGCGCAAGAGCTCGAGCAGAACGAGGCTATGCAGTCCGTGCCCGTCGACGCTGCCGAAGCTACGACGTCCTTTGAGTCCCAGCAACCGGCGTCCGCGGATGTTGCTGAGGCGACGACGTCTTTCGAGGCTCAGCAGCACGTCGATAGCACCATGTCGTTTGATGCCGCGCAGTTCGATTCCACGATAACGTTTGAAAAGCAAGGCACCGCGATTGCCGAGCCCCTTCCTGTTTCCGATGAGCAGGGCGACGCGGCAGACGATGACGAGCCTATTGATGCTGCCGAAATCCAAGATGTCGTCGGGCACGAGCCCGTCGAGGTCAACTGTGACGAAGAGCAATACGCGGCAGCCGATCAAGGTGATTCGACCGAGGTCGAGCAGGAGGAAGTGCCTGCGGTTTCCGAGGCTCCCGAGACAGATGGGTCGAGGCCTTACTCCACGCAGATTTTCACCATGCCGATCCCGAGTGGTTCCGGTGCCACGGTTGTCGATGTCGCTCCCACTCAGGACGAAACGGTCGATTCCCTTATGGCCCAGATTTCCTCCCAAGCATCGCCGCGTCCGCAGATGAATGTTCCCGATCCGGCGTCGGCACCGTCGCCTGCACCCTCCTCGTCTCCGCTGGCTTCGGTTCCCGATCCGTCGCTGCCGTCGATGAAGCAGACAAACGTTGCGTCTCGCACGTCGCTGTTCGACCTTCCCGATCCCTCCGCACAGGTCAACGACCCCTTTGCTACCGCTCAGGGTCCCGAACCCACATCGGCACCCGTTGCGCCTCCTATGCCCGTTGCGTCGGGCGCACAGCCGATCGAGACCATTTCGGCTCCCGCCCCTGCGGCACCTAAGTCTCGCAAGCGCGGCCTGGGCGGCCTGTTCGGTCGTAAAAAGAAAAACGAACAGGACAGCATGAGTGACTGGCTGGGCGTCGAAGACGATTACGATGCCAAGAAGTCCGGCCGCGGCATCGGTTCGTGGGATAATTTCGAGGACGATAACGATGGCTGGAAGGGCGGCGCTACGTCTTCCGACGGCGCTTCTTCCGAAGATATGCTCTCGGCTGTCGCCTCTATGGGCGACGATGAGCTGCTCGGTCACGATATCTGGTTTGTGGCAACGGGCGCCTCGGATTGTGATGGCTCCGGTATGAAGGCCTTCTTGGCTTCGCATCGCGATAAGCTCCGCGGCGTCTTCTTCATCAATCTTGAATCCGTCGGCGCCGGTAGGCTTTCGGTGGTGACGGTTGAGGGCGAACAGCAGCTGCTCAAGGGCGATCGCCGCATCATGAACCTGGTCAGCAAGGTGTGCAAGTCGTTCCATGTCGATTGTGGCGCGCTCGAGATGCCCTATGCCAAGACCGATGCCTACGCCGCGCTCGAGGCGAGCCGCCGAGCCCTCACCATCGCCGGCGTGGACGGCACGCGTCTGGCTTGCGCTCGTACCGAGGACGACCTGCCCCACAATGTCAACCCGACGAACATTGCCACGGTATCCGAGGTCGTGACCGAGGTTATCCGCCGTTCGTAGACGGAGCTCTAAGGAGTCAACGTGTTTTCGTATATTAAGCGCCATTGGCCTGTCTACGTGATTTTGACCTTGATTGCCATTGCGTTAGGGCTTGGAGCTGCCTACATCGTGGGCGCGAAGGGCTCGACCCCCGCCTCCGCAATCAGCGAAGAGGTGGAGCAAGAACAGAGCACGGGTGCCGATGGGATTCCTGAGTCCGAGCAAGCAATCGTTGATGGTGGATCTTCGTCTGCAGAGTAGATGCGGCGATTTAAATGATTGAAAGCGGGCGAGCCGGGGGACTGGCTCGTCCGCTTTTTCATCGTGCTAGCGCTTCTTTGGGATTGACCTAAGGCGAGCGAACCATAGGGCTGCGGCACCCGAGGTCAGGAGCGCGGTGATGCAAGCGGCGATGGGAGCTGATCCTGTTGCCGGTAGGTCCTGCGGTAGGGTACAGCGTTGAATGACACGGTCCTCGTCATGTGACTCAAGTTTATCGCCGCCGCCGTTGCGGCAAAGATCGACGCGTGCGCTGTTGGTGAGTGCAGTTTGGGGTGTGTAAGCCGACGTTGCCTGCATGTGCACGACTGCGCCCCGAGCATCTGTGCCAAGGATTGCTTTGGCATCGTCAAGGTCGTCGTGCTCATCTTTGAGATCATCACGGGTCCAAGAATCCGTATCGCTTCGAGTCGTAAAGTCGGCGGCTACCGCACCGTATTCAATGCGAATGCCCGTCACGACGGTATTGGATGCAAGGTCGAGTTCTTTCGCCTCGAGTGTGGCGGATTCCGTGGTCGAGACATCCGCCTTCCAGAGGTGCCAGCCGTCGTAATCGACGAGGCGGCAATCTTCACCCAGACTCTCTTTTACTTCGTCGGACTCAAGCCAAGGATTTTCGTGCCCATCGTCAAGCGTCGCGTTTGCCGGCTCATCGACGTCTGTCGAGTCCAACGGCGTCGTGCGATACCACACGTTGCACAGACCGTTGAGGTCGCCGATGGCGACGGGGGTTTCGATTGAGACGAATCTCGCCGTGCCGTCTTTGGCGCACTCAAGATCATCGGTAATCGTAAACTCATCAACCCAAGTAGCGGAATCGTTTCGAGCATCGATGGTATAGGAGAAAAGCCCATCCGTATTGGTTTGCATCGCGGCGCGGTTTTTTCCATCGCCGTTAGCCAACAGACCCTTCCCGATAGGTTGGACAAGTTCCTGACGCTTGTCGACCTGTCCTTTGATCTCGATGGGCGCATCCTTCATCGCGACGGATTGGACTTCTCCCGTATCCTTTATTTCAAACGTTATCTCCTCGGCAAGGTCATAGGTCCGCGGAGACATCGTTTCGCGCAACGAGTAGGTGCCGGGTGCAAGATGTTCGATGCGGTGCGGCTTGTCGGATGAGGTCCAGGAGTCTATTTCGGTTTTATCGGGACCATATAAGGTGAGCTGTGCGCCTTTCACTTCCTGCTCTCCGCTTGCATCGACCTTGGAGATATCAACCTTGGTGTAATCGTCGGATACGTTAAGCCGTGCTTCCACAACGGGTGTTTTCTGGTCGGCATAGGTAAGGTCGACGATATGATGCGTCCGGTCGAGCAAGAAGCCGGTCGGCGCTTGAGTCTCGACAACCTCGTAGCGTGCGGTGCCAGATCCCAGCGGGAGGTCGTCCGCGCGTGCTTCTCCAGTTTCATCCGTCGTGACGGTAGCGACAGCCTCGCCGTCGAGCGCGGCAATGCTACCGTCGGGGCGCACGATATCACCTGAGGCACGGATCTCAAAGATGGCGCCCGCGAGGCTGCTGCCGTCTACGGCATCGGTTTTAACGATCCTGATGTTTCCGGTCGCGGCGTGGTTATAATACGAGACGATTGCAACGGGCGTTAGGTTTATATCGGCGGGTATGTTTACCTCGATCTCTCCGCCGACAAGATAGGGCTCTTTGGCCGAGGTTTCGCGTACATAATAGGTGCCCGGCACGAGCGATTCGGGCAGTGTGACGGTCCCGGTCGCGTCAGTCGTAAAGGTGTCCATTACGTTATGTGCTGGATGCCAGCAAGTTTGTGAGACAGGTTTGTGATTGCTGTCGAGGAGTTGGAAGGTGAATCCGGCTAGGGGAACAGAAGCGCCTGTTTGGGCATCGCGTTTTACAATCTGGAGATGCGTCGACAGAGCGTGGTTGTCCACGATATATTGAAGCTCGGCGCCGTCGGAAATCTGATTGGCCTCGACGGTCCATTCCCCTGCACGTTTAAAACCCTCTGGGACGGTTTCCGGAACCTCACGAACGGTGTAGCCGGCGCGGTCGTATGGGATGGCTCCGTGGACACCGGCGGGTCGCTTGCCTGCGCCAAACCATGCTTCGGGCTGATCTTTGGTGGAGGCAAAGCCATAGATGTTTGTGGTCAGTGTGCCAACAACCTGCTGAGAGCTGTTACTGACAACCTCAAAGACAACATCTCCTGCCGGCTGCTCCAGGCCGGATTGATCGCTATTGCCGTAGTCCTTGAATTTTGAAATCTCAAGGTCAAACGCAATGGGGATATCGGAAACGCGAGATTCGATCTCGACCACGCCTGAATCGCCGAGTTGGTCGGCTCCAACGGTGTAAGACCAACTGTCACCGGAGGGCAAATAGCCCTCGGGCGCCTTCGATTCATAGATGGTAAAGGTTCCCAAGGGGACATCGGTGAGAGTAGCTCGACCGCTTTCATCGGTCCTGAGAGTTTGTGTCCATCCAGGGGTTGATTGCGATACGCACACGAATTCTGCTCCTGCGAGCGAAGCCCCAACTTGGGGGCCTGCATTCGTTGCGGCGTCGAGCTTTACAATGCGCAAGGTAATGGTGCCGGGTTGTTCATCAATGGTGACGTATCCGCCGTTATCCGTCGTGGTAAAGGCAATGTGATCGTGCCGGGGGATATAACCAGCTGGCGCTGTTGTCTCAACTAGGTAGTATGCCGTATTGGGCAGAAGTGTTGCCTGTGCTCGACCGTTGCCGTCCATCTGAATGGTGCCGACACGTGCGTCGCTGGCGCTCTCAAAAACATCGAATGTTGCCCCGTCAAGCTGATAAGTATTGTTTCCGCTGGTAATGGCAGCGTTTGCAGACTGCTTTTGGAAGGAAACAGAGACCGCCGGCAGTACATAGAGCATGTCTTGACGTCTGCTGCCGCCCGATACGGTTCCTAGATAGCGCCGCGCGCGGTGCGGAGCGGCTTTGAGGCTTCCTGATTTTGCGCTGTCGTGGAGCCACCGCGCAGCCGCCACGACTTCATTGTCGGCGGTAAAGTGCCCACTCTTGGTTTTGCCCTGAGCGGGCGTGTAGGAGTAGGTGCCGTCGACATGGGTAGTGCCGTTGAGCATCCATACGGCAAGCTGGGTGGCGGCGCGGGCGCGATCGGGTGAAAGATGGTAACCGCCAAACGACGTGGCGGTAGGATATCCGTGACAAACGATTGCCGCGAACTCGTCGTCGAGCCACACCCAGCCTTGATCAAAGTTGAGCCATGGACCGCCCGGCTTGGTGGGCCCGGGGCGTTCCTGGTTCATGCAGTAGGCAATCGAGGCGTCTTGAGCTTCATACTTGCCGATGAAGAAGGGCCCACAATCATCGCTAATAGTACGGAAGCCGAGCTGGTCGTAGCCATCGACGGCAAATGCGGCTCCCGGTGCCAGGCAGCCGAACAGCAGGAAGAGGAGCAGGAGCAGCGGACCTGTTGCGATTGCGCTGTGGACAGAGTGCGTGGGTGCGTTGGACATGGCTGCTCCTTATCCCTCGTGCGCCGCATGGGGAGGTTGCGACGCGTAGGATGAGGCTACCCCCGAGGTTCATGCGGGTAAGTACCGGAGCCTGACCAAAAGCTTGCCCAATTCCTGACAAATTGAGCTCAAATACAACAATCAGGCAAAAGCGCAGGTAGAAGATAAGGAGAACAGGAGGCCAAAGGTCCTCATCTCCACAATTGATGCGATTTCCAAACGAATCTCCACGGCTAAAACAAGCATCGCCACCCTTGTATCGAACAAGACAACCGCGTTATACTATCCCCCACATATGCGGGCATCGCCAAGTGGTAAGGCATCAGCTTCCCAAGCTGACACTCGCGGGTTCGAGTCCCGTTGCCCGCTCCAAAAAAGTAAAAGCACGACACCGTTTCGGTGCCGTGCTTTTTTCAACAAAGCGCCGGGACTCGAACCCGACAGGGTGCGAGCGTTAAATAAACGCGAAGCGTTTATAGCGAGCAGGCAAGGGC
>URTP01000004.1 GCA_900550835.1 uncultured Collinsella sp.
GAGGGGTTCTTCACCGACGTGGTGGACAACGGCGAAGACGCGCTGGCGTTGGCCACGAAGAACTCGTACGATCTGTTCGTGCTCGACATCATGCTGCCCGATACCGATGGTTTGGCGATTATGCGTCGCCTGCGCGCCGACCGCCTGACGGCGACGGTGCCCATCATGATGCTTACTGCCAAGGACACCGAGCTCGACAAGGTGATGGCGCTCGATGGCGGTGCCGACGATTACCTGACTAAGCCGTTTTCGCTCATGGAGCTTGCGAGCCGTTGCCGCGCACTGCTGCGTCGCGGCGGCATGGTCAAGCAGGCGAGCGATGTGCTCAGTGTGGGCGACATCGTGCTCTCGCCCAGCCATCGCGAGGTGACCGTTGCCGGCGAGCCGCTTAAGCTCACCCTGCGCGAGTTCGACCTGCTTGAGTATCTCATGCGCAAGCCCGGCGTGGTCTTTACCCGCGAGTCGTTGCTGCAGAGCGTGTGGGGCTGGGACTTCGACGGCGGTTCGCGCACCGTTGACGTGCACGTGCAGACGCTTCGCCAAAAACTGGGCGAGCATGCCAGCGCCATCGAGACCGTGCGCGGCGTGGGCTACCGCTTGGCTGAGCCTTCTGTCGGTGATGGTGCCGAAGGTGACGACACCGCGTCCACCGCATCGGAGGAGTAACCCGTGGTCTTCGCCCCCCAGGGAAAACAAACGCTATCGCACCGCGTTTTTGTGACGATCTTTGTTTGCGCCATGGCGGTTATCGTGGCGTTTACGGTGCTGGGTGCGTTCTTTGTGCAAAACACCTTGGCGGATGCCACGAGTGCCAATCTGGCGCAGGAAACCGAGCTCATTGCTGCCGCCCTCGACGAGCAGCAGGAGCCCATCCCGTTCTTGCGTAGCCTCGATCGCGAGGACTTACGCATCACGCTGATTAACAAGGATGGATCGGTTGCCTATGACAACGAGGCGTCGCCTTCCACACTGCCCAACCATGGCGATCGCCCCGAGGTCATCGAGGCCTTTGAGAGTGGTTCGGGTTCCGCGGAGCGCGCAAGCTCTACGCTCGACGAGATTATGCTGTATCGCGCCGTCGCCCTTGATAACGGCCAGGTTGTCCGCTTGGCGCAGGCCCAGCCTGGCGTTGCGGCGATTTTGCTGTCGATGGTGGCGCCGATGCTGCTTATCGCAGCAGCGGGTGCGGTACTCTCGTTTTTCATGGCGCGCCGCGAGTCCCGTGCCATCATCGCGCCGTTGCAAGAGGTGGATTTGGACCACCCGCGCCGTAGCTATGAGCACGCCTATGCCGAGATGGTCCCCATGCTTGAGCGTATCGAGTCGCAGCGCCAGGAACTCAAGCGCCAAATGGCGGTGCTAGCGGACAACGACCGTATGCGCCGCGAGTTCACGGCGAATATCACCCATGAGCTCAAGACGCCGCTTACGGCGATTTCGGGCTATGCCGAGCTCATCGCAAGCGGCATGGTCGAGGGCGAGGATGACCTGCGCAACTTTGGCGGTCGCATCTATCGTGAGGCGGGCCGCTTGGCAGCGCTTGTCAACGATATCCTTACGCTGTCTAACTTGGACGAGGCCGAGCGTGCAACTGAGGGCGAGGCGGTGCCCATTGGGTCCACGGAGCCTATTGAGCTCTCGCGTGCCATCTACACGGTTGAGCAGCGTCTTGAACAGGTCGCCCGTCAGGCGAATGTGACGATAAGTCATGAGACCAAGCCTGTGGTCATCGAAGGCGTGTCGCGCTTGATTGACGAGCTCATCTACAATCTGGCAAGCAACGCCATCCGCTACAATCGACCCGGCGGTACGGTTACGCTGCAGTGCGGCACCAACGACGAAGGCCATCCGTTCCTCGCGGTCGCCGACACGGGAATCGGTATCGCGCCTGAAGAACAGGGCAAGGTATTTGAGCGGTTCTATCGCGTGGACAAGAGTAGATCCAAGGCACGCGGCGGAACCGGCCTGGGGCTTGCCATTGTCAAGCATGCGGCCCTGTATCATCACGCCACGCTCGATCTATCGAGCGAGTTGGGCGTGGGAACCACCATTACGGTGGCGTTTCCCATACAGCAGGACGAGCCATTCGCATAGCGATACAACATTGATATTGATGTGGACGCCGCATCGGACTTTCGGGTGCGGCGTTGTTGTGCAATTTTACGATTGCTTCCGTCATTTTCACAGGAGAGCCTGTTTCTTATGTATAGAGTTTGGTCTCGGTAAAAAGATGCGATAACATACGGACAGTTTTGTCAATCCGAACTGGGGAAATGAAAGGCAAGCTGCATGACCCTTCTCGAACTGTTCCAGCTGCTGAAGAAGCACCTCAAGCTGGTCATCACCCTTCCGGTGGTCTGCGCGATCGCCATGGGCATCGTGTCCTTCGTTGCGATGGACAACACCTATACCGCGACGACGAGCATGTACATTCTCGCCAAGACCGACGATAGCGGTCAGATGAGCTACAACGATCTCTCGGCGAGCCAGATGCTTTCCAACGATATCGCCACGCTGCTTGATAGCGATAGCGTTAAGAGCGGCGCCGCCAAAGAACTGGGCCTCACCGATCTGGATGACTACAAGGTGTCTGTTTCCTCCGAGACCACCACGCGTGTCATTACGCTTTCGGTTACCGGTACCGATGCCAAGGAGACGGCTGAGGTCGCAAAGGCCATTGCCAGCTCGGTGAGTACGGTCGCTCAGAACGTCGGCGCTGCCCAGAGCATCAACGTTATCGACGAGGCTAAGACCCCCGAAGCCCCCAGCGGCCCCAAGCGCACGCTGTATATTGCCGTCGCGTTCCTCGCCGGTATCTTTATCGCAGTTGCCTATGTCGTTTTGGCAGACATGCTCAATACCCGCATCCGCGGTGCCGAAGAGGCAGAAGAGCTCCTGGGTATTCCCGTTGTTGGCCGAATTCCGGCTATGAAAGGTGGTAAATAGGCATGGCTAAGGCAAAGAACACCGATAAGCTCGTTGTACAGAATGCCGCCAAGACCCTTCTGGCCAATATCCGCTTTGCGAGCGTGGACGACCCCATTCGCACCATCACCGTTACCTCCTCGATTCCCAACGAGGGCAAGTCTACGGTTTCCATTAACCTTGCTCAGGCAATCGCCACGAGCGGCAAGTCCGTGCTCCTGGTCGAGGCCGATATGCGCCGCAGGTCCCTTTCCGATATGCTCGGCGTTCGTTCGCGCGGCGGACTCTATGCGGTCCTTTCCGAGCAGATCTCCATTGACCAGGCAATTGTCGAGACGGGTCAGAAGAACTTCTACTTCCTCGATGCCGAGCCGCATATTCCCAATCCTGCCGACATCATCGTCTCTCACCGCTTTTCCAAGTTGGTCAAGGCACTGTCTGCTAAGTTCCAGTACGTCATCTTCGATGCTCCCCCGGTTGGCACCTTCATCGATGCTGCCGAGATTGCCAGCCTGACCGACGGCGCGCTGTTCGTGGTGCGCGAGAACTTTACCAAGCGCGAAGAGGCGCTCAACGCCATCGGTCAGCTTAAGAAGTCCGAGAAGGTCAAGCTCATCGGTACCGTCATGAACTACTGCGAGACCGAGACCAGCGAGTACTACTATTCTTACTACACCAAGGACGGTAAGAAGGTTAAGAAGGGCTCCGACGGTCAGGGCACTTCCAAAAAGGGCATCTTCACCAACCGAGCAAACGTTTAGTTGATTAGGGCCGACCTATGCGTGACATTCATTGCCATATCTTGCCGGGTGTAGACGACGGCGCCGCCGATCTCGATGAGAGCTTGGCGATGCTCGAGGCTGCCAAGCGGGCCGGTGTAACCAGAATCGTTTGCACTCCTCACTGCCGTGATCCCTATTTTGATTACGACAAGATGTGGGATGCCTTTGAGCTGCTGCGCGATAACGCTGACGGTTTTCCGCTCCAGATGGGCTTCGAGGTCAACCATCGAAAACTCGTTGAACTTGGTATCGATGCCGCGGAGCACTTGCATTTCGATGGGACCAACGAGTTCCTGCTCGAGCTTTCGACGCATGCCGATGCGTATGCGTTTAGAGAATACGAGAACACGATTTACGATTTGCAGTGCCGTGGCTACCAGGTGATCATCGCTCATCCTGAGCGCTATCGTGCGGTTCAAAAGGATGTAAGCGTGGCGGAGCGCCTAGTCGATATGGGCTGCAAACTGCAGGCTTCGGCGGACTTTATTGCTGGTGGTCGCTTTGGTCGCGAGAAAAAGCCGGCCCAGCGCCTGTTCGATCAGAACCTGTACAGCTTCATCGCGAGCGATGCCCATAACGTGGGCCATTACGACTGCCTGGCGAAGGCTCGCGCGAAGTTTAGCGTGCGCGGAGCTCATTTTCGCTAAAATCTGTCCCTAACGTTCGCATTGAATGAAAGGGCAGCCATGGATATCCAACTTAAGACGGGATGCTTTGATGACGCGGCGTTGGTGCGCCGCGTCGTTTTTATGGACGAGCAGGGCTACGGGAATGAGTTCGACGCTATCGACGAGGATCCGAACTGCATCCATGTGACGCTCTATGTAGACGGCGAGCTTGCCGGTTGCTCGCGCGTGTTTCCCGAAGAGCTTGAACGCGCGGCTGACGCAGAGGCTCCGGTGTCGCCGGCGTGCGACTTGGACGAAGGCGTCGCGGCGGGGGAGACCTACATTATGGGGCGCGTGGCTGTGCTGCCGAGCATGCGCCGTCGCGGTCTGGCGAGCAAGATTGTCGAGGCCAGTGATACGTGCGCGCGTGATGCCGGCGCCAAGCTCATTAAGCTGCATGCGCAGGAATACGTGCTGCCGCTCTATGCCAAGGCGGGCTACACGCAGATTGCCCCGGTGGACTACGAAGACGAGGGCCAGCCCCATGCTTGGATGGCCAAGCGCGTAGATGGCAGATAGGGACGTTCCTTTCCTGCCGGCAGTCGGGGACACCCCTTGGCAATTGGCGCATCAGAGCGTTTGGACATACAGTTTTTCGATTCCGTATGTATATATGCGCGCTAATGGGTTATAAAATCTAAGTCTGAACATAGCAGGTCTGCGATGCGGCTCGGGCGACCGGGCCGTTTTTTGCGGACAGGGGTAGCGCGAAAGGACTGCACATGCGTCAATTTAAGACCGAGAGCAAAAAATTGCTCGACCTCATGATCAACTCCATCTACACCAACAAGGAAATCTTCCTGCGCGAGCTTATCTCCAACGCGAGCGATGCCGTCGACAAGCTCAACTTTAAGAGCCTGCAGGACCCGAGCGTTAAGATCAACCAGGGCGACCTGGCCATTCGCGTCTCCTTCGATAAGGATGCCCGCACCATCACGATTTCGGATAACGGCATCGGCATGACCGCTGAGGAGCTCGAGCGCAACCTGGGCACCATCGCCCACTCCGGCTCCGAGGAGTTTAAGACCGAGAACGCCGAGCAGCAGGGCTCCGATGTCGACATAATCGGTCAGTTTGGCGTGGGCTTCTACTCGGCTTTTATGGTCGCCAGCCATGTGAAGGTCGTCAGCCGCGCTTATGGCGAGGATACCGCCCACGTTTGGGAGTCCGACGGTCTTGAGGGCTACACCATCGAGGATGGCGAGCGTGCTGAGCACGGTACCGATGTCATTCTGACGCTGCGCGAGAACGAGAAACTCGACGCCGACGGCGAGGCCGAGACCTACGATCGCTTCCTGACCGAGTGGGGCCTCAAGAGCCTGATTCAGCAGTACAGCAACTATGTGCGCTACCCGATTCAGATGATGGTGAGCAAGAGCCGCCAGAAGCCCAAGCCCGAGGACGCTGGTGACGGCTACAAGCCCGAGTACGAGGACTATCGGGAGCTCGAGACCATTAACTCCATGACGCCGATCTGGAAAAAGCGCAGCTCCGACGTTGAGCAGAAGGATTACGACGAGTTCTACAAGTCCACGTTCCACGACTTTGACGATCCCGCGCGCACTATCAGCTTTCATGCCGAGGGTACGCTCGAGTACGATGCCCTGCTGTTTGTGCCGGGCCGCGCCCCGTTCGATCTGTACAGCAAGGACTACGAGAAGGGCCTGGCGCTCTACAGCTCCAACGTGCTGATTATGGAGAAGTGCGACGACCTGCTGCCCGACTACTACAACTTTGTGCGCGGTGTCGTGGACTCTGCCGACGTGACGCTCAATATTTCGCGTGAGACGCTGCAGCAGAACCGTCAGCTCAAGGCTATCGCCAAGCGTGTGGAAAAGAAGATTACCGCCGACCTTGAGGATATGCGTGACAACGACCGCGAGGCCTACGAGAAGTTCTTCGAGAACTTTGGTCGCGGTCTTAAGTACGGCATCTACTCGAGCTATGGCATGAAGGCCGATGAGCTCGCCGACCTGTTGCTGTTCTGGTCTGCCAAGGAACAGAAGATGATTACCCTGGCCGAGTATGCCAAGGGCATGCCCGAGGATCAGAAGGCCATCTACTACGCCGCCGGTGACTCGCGTGAGCGCTTGGCCAAGATGCCCGTGGTAAAGGGCGTGCTCGACCGCGGCTATGACGTGCTGCTGCTGACGCAGGATGTGGATGAGTTCACCTTCCAGGCCATGCGTGAGTACGTGGCTGCCGATATGCCCAAGGTCTACGAGGATGACACTGCTCGCGAGGCTGCCGAAAAGGCAGTTGCCGATGGTGCCGAGCCTGAGGTCGAGGATCGTCACCTAGAGCTTAAGAACGTCGCGACCGGCGATCTTGACTTGGCGACCGATGACGAGAAGAAGGAGGCCGAGGACGCCACCAAGGAGAACGAGGACCTCTTTGGCGCTATGAAGGAGGCACTCGGCGACAAGGTCGAGAAGGTTGCCGTCTCTGCGCGTCTGACTGACGCTCCCGCCTGCATCACCACCGAGGGCCCGCTTTCGCTCGAGATGGAGAAGGTGCTCCAGAAGGGTCCCGAGGGCGCGCCCGACGGTATGCCCAAGAGCCAGCGCGTGCTCGAGCTCAACGCCAAGCACCCGGTCTTTGACAAGCTTGTCGCTGCCCAGAAGGCAGGCGACGCCGACAAGATCAAGCAGTACTCCGGCTTGCTCTACGATCAGGCCCTGCTGGTCGAGGGCATTCTGCCCGAGGACCCCGTGGCCTTCGCGGCGGCTGTCTGCGACCTGATGTAACTAGTTACGCGGGTTTACCAACCCACGTAACGGCTCGACGCTGCCCTTCGTTCCGCCGTTCTAACGAATGGCAGACCGGTCGACGCTGCAAACGCCCCTAAGCGGCAATCTGACGTTCAATCGTCGGTCGCGTACCAAAGTACGCTTCCCTCCTCTTTCACGTCACCTTGCTCGCTTAGGGGCGTTTTCACTGACTTATGCTCAACCTGCGACGCTTTCGTGGTCCTAAGTAGTCATCGGGGACGTTCTTGTTTGACTAGTCGTTTTAAGAATGTCCCCAATGACTATTCGTATTGCTAATTTGTGCGGGTTGTGGTTTTGTGACCTGCTGAAATTTAAGATACTGTACAACTGTACGTTAACTCATCTTCGTAGTATATTGCTACCCGCAAAACTCAGCACCATTGTGCCGCGAGGCACTAAAGCGCCTACGTACAATGGTTGTCGATAGTACGATTCGATTCAACGACAGGATGGATGGTCCAAGCGTGAGTCTCGGCAGCAAACTATCCGATGCAAAGGTATCCTTTGCGATCTTTAAGCGTGACATCAAGCGATTGCTCGTGAACCCCGTCGCCTTGGTGGTTACCCTCGGCGTGTGTGTTATTCCCTCGCTGTATGCCTGGTACAACATCGTGGCCAATTGGGATCCGTACGGAAACACCCAGGGCATCAAGATTGCTATCGCCAACAACGATCAGGGTACTCAGAACGATCTGGTGGGCGAGCTCAACGCGGGCGACAAGGTTGTCGATCAGCTCAAGGAGAACGATCAGCTGGGCTGGACCTTCGTCGATTCGGCGGCCGATGCCAAGGAGGGCGTCGAGAGCGGGGAGTACTACGCCGCCATCGTGATTCCCAAGAACTTCTCCGACAATCTTGTCTCGATGCTCGATGGCAATTACCGCCAGCCCAAGCTTACGTATTATGTTAACGAGAAGAAGAGCGCCATTGCGCCCAAGGTGACCGATACCGGCGCCAATACTATCGAGGAGCAGATCAATTCGGAGTTTGTCTCCACGGTGGGCGAGACCGTAGCGGGCATCGCCAAAGATGCCGGCATCGATTTTAAGGATAAGACCGCCCAGGTCCAGGATTCGCTGACGAGTTCGGTGTCCGAGGCGTCTGATACCCTGGGCGAAGTACGTGATTCCATCGGCGACATGAACACCGCTATCGACAAAACGAGCGGCGCTATCGCCTCGGCGGATGGCGCGCTGGCCGGTTTGCAGGGTCAGACGCCTTCGCTGACTCAGGCGATCTCCCAGGGCAATGGCCTGTTGGGCGAAGCGCGCACCACGGCGGGCAAGTCCATCACCTCGCTTTCCAAGGCGCTCTCGGAGGGCAGCCTTGCGCTCACCAAGACGTCAGCCTCCGCGAACGCTGCGATTGGCAAGCTGACGGGTACGGTCACATCTACGACCACCCGCATCGACAACTCGCTCGAGTCTCTCCAGGCGACGATCGATCACAATAAGGCCGTTATCGGGCACTTGGAGATTCTCGTTAATGACACGTCGACAGGTTCCGAGGAAATTGATGCGCGCATTGTATCGACCATCGATTCGCTTCGCGAGCAAAACCAGAAGCTGCAGAGCATCAAGGATGGCCTTTCTGCACAGTCGAGCGCCATGGCAAACGACGCTACGGCAATCTCGAACGCGAGCAACGCACTCAACGCGGCAATTCAGACCGGTACGGCTAACCTCGGTCAGGCTCAGGCGGACCTGGGGCAGAACGCGCTGCCGAAGGCTTCGAGCGCGCTGGACTCCTTCGCCACCGCTTCGGGCGACCTGACCGGCATCGTATCGGGTCTTACGCCCACGATTGCGAACGCGCGTGGCACGCTGACCCAACTCGATGCCACGCTCAAGCAGGCTAAGACTACGCTGTCGCAGACCGATACCTCGCTTGCCAGGGTCCAGGACAAGCTTGCAACCGCCGCTAACGATATTGCGGCGCTGCAGACCTCCGATTCTATGGGTGAGCTGGCCGAGCTGATGAACGTCGATGTCAGCGACGTGGCAGATTTCATGGCATCTCCGGTTGAACTGACGTCCAAGTCGATCTATCCGGTCAAGAGCTTCGGCTCGGGCATTGCTCCCTTCTACACTAATCTGGCGCTTTGGGTGGGGGGTTACGTACTCATCGCCATCTACAAGCTCGAGGTCGATCGCGAGGGCATCGGCAGCTTTACCGCGCGCCAGGGCTACTTCGGCCGTTGGATGCTCCTGGTGATCTTGGGCGCGTTGCAGGCCATCATCGTTACGGTGGGTGATCTGGTCATTGGCGTACAGTGCGTCAACCCGCTGCTGTTCGTGCTGGGTGGCATCGCCATCTCGTTTACGTACGTCAACATCATCTATGCGCTGTCCACTACGTTTAAGCATATCGGCAAGGCAATCGGCGTCATTCTGGTTATCGTGCAGATTCCGGGTTCGTCGGGCATGTATCCCATCGAGATGATGCCCGGCTTCTTCCAGTGGCTGCACCCGCTGCTGCCCTTTACCTACGGCATCAACCTGCTGCGCGAGACCGTCGGCGGCATGTACTCGTTCAACTACCTGTTTAACCTGTGCATTCTGGGCGTGTTCTTGATCGTGGCGCTCTTTATCGGTCTGCAGCTGCGTCCGCTGCTGCTCAACCTCAATCTGCTCTTTGATAAGCAGCTTTCCACGACGGGTCTGATGATCTGCGAGTCCAATGACCTGCCGCGCCAGCGCTACTCGCTGCGCACGGCCATGCGTGTCATGCTCGATTCCGATTCGTACCGTCGCGAACTGCTCGATCATGCGGTCGCCTTTGAACATCGCTACCCGTACTACATCAAGGGCGGTTTTGCCGCCGTGGTGGGCGTTCAGGTCCTGCTCTTTGTCCTGTCGACGGTTCTCGATATCGACAATAACGGCAAGATCATCCTGCTGGTCATTTGGATCATCTCGGTCATTGCCATCTGCGGCTGGCTTATCAATATCGAATATATCCGCGCGAGCCTCAATACCCAGATGCGCATCTCGGCGCTTTCGGATGAGGACCTGCGTCGCGAGATGCGCGAGCACACGGCCGCCATTCCTGCCGCTCGTCGCATGTTCGGCTTGAATGCGAGCGAGAGAGGCTCTAAATCCAAGGATCAGGCTGCCGACCAGTCCATTCACCACGATATGCACCATGTGCCCGCGAACGGGGACGACACATTTGTGATGAATGAGGATAGCGCCCCGCTTGGCAAGCACTCCAAAGGAGGTGAGGCATAAATGAAGAACATCCTGCATCTGTTTAAGCGCGATGTCCAAAACGTGTCTCGCTCCGTAATCGGCTTGGTTGTCGTGATGGGCCTCATTATCGTGCCGTGCCTCTACGCATGGTTTAACATCGCCGGCAGCTGGGATCCGTACGGCAACACCGGAAACCTCAAGATCGCTGTGGTCAACACCGATGAGGGTTACGAGAGTGATCTGATTCCCGTCGAGATCAACGTGGGCGAAAACGTTACCGCCGCTCTGCGTGGTAATGAGAACTTTGACTGGATTGTGCTCAACGATCGCGATAAGGCTATCGACGGTGTTAAGTCGGGCGCTTACTATGCGGCCGTCGTAATCCCTAAGAGCTTTAGCTCCGACATGATGACGCTCTTCTCGACCGACGTGAAACACGCTGATATCGAGTTCTATGAGAACCAGAAGGCCAACGCCATCGCCCAGATCGTGACCGAAAAGGGCTCGAGTGCCGTTCAGAACCAGGTCAACGAGACCTTTACCAAGACCATCACGACCATCGGCCTTAAGACAGTGTCCAGCCTGCTCGATTACATGAGCACCGACCAAGTGAGCAACTTTATCGCCAACCTGTCCTCGACGCTGGGCGATTCGGTCGAGGACCTGCAGGACATCAAGGCCAGTGCGACTTCGCTTGCGGGCATCTTGAGCTCCACGTCCGATTCGCTGACGTCGGCGGGCGGTATGCTCCAGCAGACGGGTACGGTCGATGAGTCGACCAAGCAGTTGATGGAGCACGCCAAGAGCGGCATGAGCGATTCCAAAGAAGCGCTGAAGGCCGCCAACGACGCCATCAACGCCGCGATTGACGGAAGCGCGGGCTCGTTCGACAACGTGTCCGCCGAGCTTGCGAAGGCATTCGATGCCGCGAATCGGCATGTTGACCTTACGGTGTCTCAGCTCAACGATGCCGCGGCGGCGCTCAATACACGTGCCGACGATATCGACGCCACGGCCGACCAGCTCCGCGGCTTTGCCGAGCAGGTCAGTGACGAAAAGCTCCAGGAGAGCCTTAAGTCTGTAGCAACATCGCTGGGCAGGATCGCGGTGGAGTATCGCAACAACGCCAAGGACCTGACGGCAACTGCTAAGTCCCTTTTTGATAGCATGGCCGAGGTCAACAACTCGCGTGCCGAGGTCGATCAGGCCATCGCCGATGCCAAGGCTGGCATCGCGGGCGCCAAATCCGATTACGATTCCACGTTCTCGGTTAAGGCCAAAGAGCTCAAGAAGACCGTCTCGGGCATTCTAGACTCGCTCGATGGTATCTCGGGCGATCTGGATAGCGCCGTAGATGGCCTGACCGACGCATCCGGTTCGCTGGCAAAGGGCCTCTCCAAGGCTGCAAAGCTGGTCAACAAGGCTTCCGATCAGCTGGGCGAGGCGTCGGACAAGATCAGTGCGTTTAAGGACGAGCTCGATGGCGCCCTGATGTCGGACGACCTTGCCACGATCAAGACGATGATTGGCAACGACCCCGAGGGTTTGGCCGTGTCGCTTTCCGGCCCCGTCGCGCTCAAGCCGGTCTATCCGATCCGAAATTACGGTTCGGCCATGGCGCCGTTCTATACGATCCTGTCGCTGTGGGTGGGCTCGATCGTGCTGGCAGCCATGATGAAGGTGTCGGTTGACGATGAACTCATCAACGAGCTGATCCCCGTGCGCCTGCACGAGATCTACCTGGGTCGTTACCTGTTCTTTGGCGGTCTGGCTCTGCTGCAGGCAACGCTCGTGTGCGCGGGCGACATTCTGTTCTTTGGCATCCAGTGCGACAACCCGCTGCAATTTGTGCTGGCGGGCTGGGTCGCGAGTCTCGTGTTCTCCAATATCGTCTACACGCTTACCGTGTCGTTTGGCGATATCGGCAAGGCGCTCGCTGTCGTGCTGCTGGTCATGCAGGTCGGCGGTTCGGGCGGCACGTTCCCCATCGAGATGACCGGCCCCGTGTTCCAGGCGATCTATCCGTTCCTGCCGTTTACTCACGGCATCAACGCCATGCACGCCGCCATGGCCGGCGCGTATCATATGGAGTACTGGGTTGAGCTGGGTATCTTGGCGAGCTATCTGATTCCGTCCCTGGCCCTGGGCGTCGTCTTCCGCCGCCCGGTCATCAAAGCCAACGACTGGATCATCGAAAAGCTGGAATCAACAAAGCTTATTTAGTTACGCGGTTTTACCAAACCGCGTAACGGCTCGACGCTGCAAACGTCCCTAAGCGGCAATCTGACGTTCAATTTCAAGGGCGCGACCAGAAGGTCAGCGCCCTTTCATTTCACGTCACCTTGCTCGCTTAGGGGCGTTTTCGCTGACGTTGCCGGAACATCGAGGTTTTCTGTACCGACGCTTTAGCGTAGTGAATTGCGTGGGTTGCGTGGTTGTTGCTACAGTAGCGGGGCGTGCCGGGGGTCCGGCGCGTTCCGTTTTTATTTGACCATGAGGCGGCACGCAGCCATACGCGTGCGGACACCACGCCCAGATTGAGTGCGAGGATGTTCCATGGCCCAATACGCTGCCAACGAAATCGAAAACATGCCCGATAGCCCTGTAGCCCGTGAGGATTTGGGCGCGGGTGGTATTCCCCGGGGTGCCGGCGCACGCTCGCCGTTGTTCTGGAAAGTTCTACTGCTTTCGGTGGCGATTATCTGGGGCTACTCCTTTACCACTATGAAGGACGCACTCGACACCATTCCGGTGTTCGAGCTGGTCTATGTTCGCTTTCTCCCGGCATCACTGGTTATGTTTGCAATTTTCCATAAGCGCATCATCGCTCATTTCAATGCCCGCAACCTGATCGTCGGGCTTGGCATGGGCGCGCTCATGTGGGGTGCCTACGGTTTGCAGACGATCGGCCTGGCACAGACCACGGCGGGCAAGAGCGCTTTTTTGACCGGCACGTATTGCATCCTTGTGCCGTTTGCAAGCTATGTCCTGAGCGGTGAAAAGCTTACCCGGTATAACCTGGGTGCAGCGTTGTTGTGCCTGGCGGGTATTGGCCTGGTAGCGCTCGATAGCGTCGAGTTCAATGCCGGCGATGTTATTACCTTGGGCGGCGCGATCTTCTTCGCCATCCAGATGGCGGTGACTGCCAAGTACGGTCGCAAGATGGACATCAACGTCATCACGTTTTGGATGTTTGTGGGCAATGGCGTTTTGAGTTTAATCACGTCGCTGCTATTCGAGACTCAGGCGCCCCTCTCTGCATGGACGCCGGAGTTTATCGGTGTGGCTGTTTTCCTCTCGGTGGGCTGCACATGCGTGGCGCTGCTCGTCCAAAACGTCGGTTTGGCGCATGTCCCCGCCTCGACGGGCTCACTGCTTCTTTCGATGGAGTCGCCTTCGGGCGTGTTGTTTTCGGTGCTGCTGATGGGGGAGGCGCTCACCTCGCGCCTGCTCGCCGGCTTCGTGCTTATCTTCCTGTCGATTATTTTGAGCGAGACTCACTTCGATTTTTTGCGCAAAAAGCCGCGCCCGCAATTGTAAACAACTTGTTGCGCCGCCCTCTCGGGGCGGCATTTTTTATGCGTCGCCCTTAAAGTTGTACCTTGCACTTTACGCTGTCAAAGTGCGTGCTGCAAAAACGTTACTGGAGGGCATCTATGGCACCAGCTCTGTCCGATCTTCAACCGCAACCAGCGCCTCAGGCTACCACAGCGGCGCAGACCGCTATCGGTGACGGTCTTGTCGCAGAAGCTCAGGCTTTTGCAGACGAGCTCGCTGCGTGGCGACACGATCTACACCAGATGCCCGAGCTCGGTAACAATCTTCCGCAGACGTCTGCCTATATCCAGGCACGTCTGGACGAGATGGACATCCCCCATACCACGCTAGTCGACGGTTCCTGCGTCGTTGGCCTGATCGGTGCCGGTGCGGCCGCGGCTGCTCAGGGCAATGGCACGTGCAAGGACGAGCAGGCCGGAACGGTCGTCATGCTCCGAGGCGATATGGATGCCCTGCCCGTTGTCGAGGAATCCGGCGAGCCCTTTGCATCCACCAATGGCTGCATGCATGCTTGCGGTCACGATATGCACGCGACGGCGCTGCTTGGTGCGGCGCGCCTGCTCAAGGCCCGCGAGGCCGAGCTTGTGGAGGCCAACGCCACGGTGAAGTTGCTGTTCCAGCCGGGCGAGGAGACCTTTGAAGGGGCACGCGCTGCCATCGCCGATGGCCTGCTGCAGAACCCGCGTCCCCAGGCTGCCTTTGCCATGCACGTCAACAGCCAATCGCCGCTCGGCCTGGTGCTCTATGGGAGCCCGGCGCTTTCGGGCGTGTACGGTTTCCGCATCACGCTCCAGGGCAAGGGCGGCCATGGCTCGAGCCCCGACCCCATCACGGCCGGCGTCCATGTGCACCTGGCGCTCCAGGAGCTTATCGCCCGCGAGGTGCCGGCGGCCAAGGAAGTCGCACTTACCGTTGGCAAGTTTGCCGGCGGCTTGGCGGCCAACGTCATCCCCGACACCTGCGTGCTCGAGGGAACGCTGCGCGGCTTTGATGTTGAGCTCATGGAACACCTCAAGACCCGCATCGCGGAGGTCGTTAACGGCGTTGCCGCAACATATCGTACGCCAGTGACCATCGAGACGCTTTCGGATGTTCCGCCGCTTGTACTCGACAGCGATATGACTCAGGCGTCGCTTGGCTACGTGGGCGCAGTGCTGCCCAAGGCGGCTTTCTTGCCGCTTTTCCATGCTATGGCGAGTGAGGACTTCGCGCTTATCTCGAGCAAGATTCCGAGTGCGTACTTTACCGTGGGCGCGGCCGTAACCGACACGGACGAACACTTTGCCCAGCACCATCCCAAGGCACGTTTTAACGATGCCGAGCTTCCTCTCGGCGCCGCGGCTTATACCGCCGTCGCTTTGGGCTATATCGCCGACCACAAGGAGTAACCAATGCCCCAGCAGCGTAAGTTCTTCCCCGGCTGGCTCGTGGTGACCTCCGGCTTCGTGATCATGGCCACGTGCTACACGATTTTCGTCAACTGCATGAGCCTGTTCCAGCCGCTCATCGTCAGCGACCTGGGCATTTCCCTTGCGCAGTACACCATCTCCAACGCCCACGATCGCTGCGTCTAAGCAGTTTGGCATGGCCGACCTGGGCAAGGTCACGGGCACCATTACCTCGCTCGAGATGGTCGGTGGCACCGTGGGCGCCATCGTCTCGGGTGTGCTGTTCGACGCCACGGGCTCCTTTGCGAGCACCTGGATCGTGTGCCTGGTGTGCTCCGCGATTATGCTCGTGTTCCTGCTGGCGTCCGAGCCCATCGCCGCCAAGCTGCGCGCGAGCGTGGCGGGGGAGTAGGGACGACGTCGCTCGTAGCTCTTCGCCCCGTTTTGTCCGTGGCTGCCTTGGAAGCCGAATGGATGCTCGTACCGTTATTCGGTTTCCCATGCAGCCACGGGCTCAAGAGATGACCCGAAGTCTTTCCGTCCAACGGATTTTGTGATCCGAAGAGGCGGAAGGATTGCAGATTGCACACCGCGGCGGCGCGTCTGGCCGAACGAGTCCCCATACCCTCGTTCGGTCAGGCGCGCCGCCGCGTTGCTGCTTTGTGCCGTATAATGACCACTACCTATGACGCGATACAAAAGAAAGGTGTTTGCCCATGCAGGCACAGAAGGCGGAGGGAACCCGCGACCTTATCGGCGCCGAGATGCGCGCCTGGCAAAAGATGCAGCAGATTGCGGCCGGCGTGTTCGAGCCGTTTGGTTTTAAACCCATCGAGACGCCCGCGATCGAGCAGGTGGACGTGTTTGTCCACGGTATCGGCCAGTCGACCGACGTCGTGCGCAAGGAAATGTTCCGCGTGTTCAGCGGTGCCAACCTGGAGCGCGTCTTTACCGAGGGCACCGACACCAAACTCAAGCCCAAGCAGCGCCTGGCCCTTCGTCCCGAGGGCACGGCCGGTGTGGTGCGTTCCGTCGTGGAGAACAACCTGGTGCCTCAGGGCTCCACGCCGTTTAAGGCCTATTACGCCGAGGCCATGTTCCGTGGCGAGCGTCCCCAGAAGGGTCGCCTGCGCCAGTTCCACCAGGTGGGCATCGAGTGGCTCGGCGCTCCCGATCCGGCTGCCGACGCCGAGTGCATCATCATGCTCATGGAGTTCTACAAGCGCCTGGGCTTCGACCTTTCCAAGCTCCGTCTGCTTATTAACTCGATGGGCGATGCGCAGTGCCGTCCGGCATACCGCGAGCAGGTCAAGCAGTTCATTCTCGGCCACGCCGACGAGATGTGCGACGAGTGCCGCGAGCGCGCCGAGCTCAACCCGTTGCGCGCCTTCGACTGCAAGAACGACCACTGCCGCGAGATCATGGCCGACGCCCCGCTGATGGGCGACAACCTGTGCGACGAGTGCCGCGAGCACTACGAGCAGGTCAAGCGCTATCTGGATGCGGCGGGTATCGAGTATGTCGAGGATCCCACCCTGGTGCGCGGCCTGGACTACTACACCCGTACCGTCTTTGAGGTCGAGGCTCCCGGCGCCGGTGTCGGCTCCATCGGTGGCGGCGGTCGCTATGACGGCTTGGTCGAGCTCGAGGGCGGCAAGCCCACGGCCGGCGTCGGCTTCGCCGTCGGTTTTGAGCGCGCCCTGCTGGCCCTGCAGGCCTTTGGCAGCGACCTGGGTGCCGAGGAGGTCCCGTGCGTCTACGTTGCCAGCGCCGGCAAGGAGCTGCGCCAGAACGTCTTTGCCATTACGCAGCAGCTTCGCGCCGCAGGGATCGTGACCGAGGCCGACTACCAGGGTCGTTCGCTCAAGGCCCAGTTTAAGCAGGCCGACAAGGTGGGCGCCAAGCTCATCCTGGTCCTGGGTGGCGACGAGCTTGCCGCCGGCAAGGTCAAGGTGCGCGACATGCAGAGTCACGACGAGGTTCTCGTCGATTTGACCAACGTGGTCGAGGCGGTTCGCGAGCGCCTATAGCGCATGATTTTTGAGCTGCGGACCCGCTAACATGTCCCGCTCGCGGCGAGCGATTGTTACGGGGGTGTTTCGCATTTATGCGGAATGCCCCCGTTTGCATATGCCGTCCACCGAGAAATACGACCATTTGGGGCAAAAAGCCTTGCAATGCAGAAAATACTTTTGTGTGGTAAAGCGCAATCAGCGTCGAAAGTTTTTGTCGAGTGCCTATAATAAATACCGCATGTTACGTGCATAGAAGGAGGAATGGGAGGAAACGTGGCTGAGAACCTAAGCAACCAGTCTGTACCCGAAGCCGCGGCGCGCGTCGCTGCCGTGGTCAACCGCCTCGTTAACCGAATCGGCTCGAATGCCGAATCCAAGGAGCGTCTCGCCGAGATCGAGATCCCCGAGGAGCTGCGCGACAATCTGGCGCTGTTCTTGCGCCTGGAGCGCCGTGTGCTTAGCGAGTATGATCCCGAGATCGCGGACCTGTTCGACAAGATTTTGACAGCCGAGATTGTGGCCAATGCCGGAAACCCCGGCGCCCGTGCTGCCGACGAGTCCGTCGACGAGCAGGGCGTGCCCACTGCCGACGAGCCCACCGCCGTGGCGTTTCGCGAGGTCGTTGATCTGATCGACAGTCTGCCGCTCGATAAGCAGCAGGTTATCGTCCGCGCCTTTACGAGCTTCTTCCATCTGGCAAACCTGTCGGAGGAGAACTACCGCGTGGCGCAGCTGCGCGAGCGCGAGGCAGGTGCGTCGACCGATACCGAGGTCGATCCCGCCAACGAACTCACCGTCGCCTATCACCAGTTGGTAAACGAGATGGGTGTCGAGGGCGCCAACGAGCTGCTCGGCAAGCTTGAGTTCCATCCCGTCTTTACCGCACATCCCACCGAGGCCCGTCGTAAGGCCGTCGAGGGCAAGATTCGCCGTATCTCCAACCTGCTGGAGGAGCGTCCGCGTCTGGGCGGCTCCGACCTGGTGGAGAACGAGCGCCATATGCTGCAGGAGATTGACGCCCTGGTGCGTACGAGCCCCATCGCGCTCAAGAAGCCCACGCCGGTCGAGGAAGCCGATACCATCATCGACATCTTCGATAACACGCTGTTCGACGTCATTCCCGTCATCTATCGTCGTTTTGACGACTGGGTGCTGGGCGACAAGGCCGGTACCGTGCCGCCGCTGTGCCCGGCGTTCTTCCATCCCGGCAGCTGGATCGGTTCCGACCGCGACGGTAACCCCAACGTCACCGCCAAGGTGAGCCGTGAGGTCGCCGCCAAGTATTTCACCCATATGGTGCTCAAGCTCGAGGACAAGTGCCGCCGCATCGGCCGCAACCTCACGCTCGAGGCCACCTACAGCAAGCCGTCTGCCGAGCTCATCAACCTGTGGAACCATCAGGTCGAGATGAGCACCCAGTACACGGCACGCGCCGAGCTGATCTCCGAGCACGAGCCGCATCGCGCCGTCATGCTCGTCATGGCAGACCGACTCAACGCCACCGTCCGTCGCATCACCGACACCATGTACCACAGCGCCGATGAATTCCTGGAGGACCTGCGCGTCGTCCAGCGCTCGCTGGCCGCCTGCGGTGCCGTCCGTGCTGCCTACGGCCCGGTCCAGACCATCATCTGGCAGGTTGAGTCCTTCGGCTTCCATATGGTCGAGATGGAGTTCCGTCAGCACTCCGTGGTGCACGCCCGCGCCCTCAAGGATATCCACGAGAACGGTATCCATGGCGACCTGCAGCCCATGACGCGCGAGGTCATCGATACCTTCCGCGCTATCGGCTCCATCCAGAAGCGCTACGGCAAGAAGATGGCGCACCGCTACATCATCTCGTTCACCAAGAGCGCCCAGCATGTGGCCGACGTCTTTGAGCTTGCCCACCTGTCCTTTGCACACGAGGAGGATGTCCCCGAGCTCGACGTGATCCCGCTGTTTGAGCAGCTCGAGGACCTCGAGGGCTGCGTCGACGTGCTCGACCAGATGCTTACGCTGCCCGTGGTGCAAAAGCGCCTTGCCCAGACCAACCGCCGCATGGAGGTCATGCTGGGCTATTCCGACTCCTCCAAGGACGCCGGTCCTACCACGGCCATGCTCGCGCTGCACTCCGCGCAGGAGCGCATCGCCAAGTGGGCCGAGAAAAACGATATCGACTTGGTGCTCATGCACGGTCGCGGCGGTGCCGTGGGCCGTGGCGGCGGCCCGGCCAACAAGGCCGTGCTGGCGCAGCCCAAGGGTTCGGTCAACTGCTTCTTTAAGCTCACCGAGCAGGGCGAGGTCATCTTTGCCCGTTACGGCAACCGCACGCTGGCACAGCGCCATGTTGAGTCCGTTGCCGCCGCAACGCTTTTGCAGTCGGCCCCGAGTGTCGAGAAGACCAACACCGAGACCACGCAGAAGTTCTGGGATATGGCCGACAAGCTCAACGCTGCAAGCCACGAGCGCTATCTGGACCTGCTGAACACCGAGGACTTTACACCGTGGTTCTCGACCGTGACGCCGCTGACCGAGGTCGGTCTGCTGCCGATCGGCTCGCGTCCTGCGAAGCGCGGCTTGGGTGCCAAGTCGCTCGACGACCTGCGTACCATTCCGTGGATCTTCAGCTGGAGCCAGGCGCGCATCAATCTGGCCGCCTGGTACGGCCTGGGTACCGCCTGCGAGCAGTTTGGCGATCTGGACCAGCTTAAGGCTGCCTACCAGGAGTGGCCGTTCTTCCGCACCTTTATCGACAACATCGAGATGTCGATCGCCAAGACCGACCAGCGCATCGCCAAGATGTACCTGCACCTGGGCGATCGCCAGGATCTGTCCAAGAAGGTCTTCACCGAGATGCAGCTCACGCGTAAGTGGGTCCTTGCCATCGTCGGTGACGAGTGGCCGCTGCAGCGTCGTCGCGTGCTCGGCTGCGCCGTCCGTGTGCGTAACCCCTACGTTGACGCCCTGTCAATCGCCCAGGTCCGCGCCCTACGCGAGGTGCGCATGAACCAGGACGAGATGGCCGAGGAGAAGAAGGCCGAGTACATGAGCCTGATTCTTTCGACTGTGACCGGCGTCTCGGCAGGATTGCAGAACACGGGGTAATCGATAGCCCTGTAGTCGTCCGGGCCCGCCATCAGCTTACTTTTAGGCACGTCCTCGGACATGCAAGAAGCCCTCGCTGCGCACTTCGTGCGGCGAGGGCTTCTTGCGTCCTGCGGAGTGCGGCGGAAAGATAACCTATGCCGGACCCTGCGGGAATCCAGTTGCGTTCGAACAAGCAACCAACATATATATCTGAATTTGGATGTGGTGGGCACTTTGTTGTTAGGCGCTTTGAGGTGCGAGTGACACTTTGGGATGCGTGGCGCCTTGGGGTGGGGCGATGCTTTGGGATGAGCTTCTTACTTAGTTGAAGAGGGGCTTAATGGCTGATAGGTAGTCTTTGGCTACGTCCTCTTTTGGGGCTTGGAAGTTGTGCCAGGCCCACCATTGGACCATTCCTACGAAGCTTGAGGCTATGTGGTGTAGTAGGAAGCTTCGGTCCATGGTGGCGGCGGGGCCGTTTGGGTCGGTAGGGACGGTTTCGGCTGCTCGTGACATGATGGTCTTGCGTAAGCAGTCAGCGAAGACGCGTGAGCCGGCACCGGCTACGAGGGCTCGAACGCCCTGACGGCGTTCCCAGAGGTTGTTGAGGATATGCTCGACCTGCACGAGTGGGTCGTCGAGCGGTGTGCCATCGTCGTCGAGAGCGTGGGTGCAGATGTCGCTCACGAGCTCGGACAGTAGGTCGTCTTTGCTCTTAAAGAGACCGTAGAATGTCGCGCGGCCTACGTGAGCGCGCGCGATGATGTCGCCGACGGTGATCTTGCTGTAGTCCTCCTCGCGCAGGAGCTCGGAGAATGCTGCGACGATGGCGGCGCGGCTTTTTTCCTTGCGGGCATCCATGGCTATGCGTCCGCGTGAACGAGCAGGCAGCGGAGCGTACCGGAGCAGCCCTCGTAGGGGCGCTTACCGGCGCCGTAGCCGACGGCCTCGATGCGGTAGCGGGCTGGCAGGTGCTCGGACATGCGCAGTGCGGCGACGATGGCGGCACCCGTGGGCGTCACGAGCTCGCCGGCGACCGGTGCAGGCGTGAGGGCGATATTGCCCGCCTGGCACAGGTTGACGACAGCGGGGACGGGAATGGGCATGAGGCCGTGGGCACAGTGGATGGTACCGTGACCCTCGGAGAGCGACTCAACCACGATGTTCTCAATACCCAGGTCATCGAGGCAGATGGCGACGGAGCAGACGTCGACGATGGAATCGACGGCGCCCACCTCGTGGAACATGACGGTCTCGGGCGTTTTGCCGTGAGCCTTGGCCTCGGCAGCGGCGAGCGCGGTAAAGATGGCGAGGGCGCGACGCTTGGCGCCATCGCTTAACTGCGAGCCATCGATGATGGCGGTGACGTCCGCCAAAGAACGGTGGTGATGGTGGTGGGCGTGATGGTGACCCTCGTGGCCATGACCGTGAGCCTCATGGTCATGCTCGTGGCAGTGTTCGTGTTCGTGCTCGTCATGGTCATGATGGTGGTGCTCATGCTCATGCTCATGCATATGCTCGACAGCTGCTTCGTTGCCGTAGAGCCAGGCCATATCGTGATCGTGGTTCTCGAGCTCCTCTGCAAGCTGGACGTCGAAATCGCAGGCGTCGATGCCATGCTTGCTTACGCGTGTGACGGCGATCGTAAAGCCGTCGACCGGCAGCGTGGCGAGCTGCTCGCGCAGGTGCTCCTCGCTGGCGCCTAGGTCGAGCAGGGCCGCGACGGTCATATCGCCGCTGATGCCCGAGGTGCCGTCGATGATAAGCGTGCGCTGATGATTGGACATGGAATGCTCCTTAACGGGCGCAGGGCGTGCCGGCGCTCAGATGATTGATAAGACTTGCCTGGTAGGCGGCACCAAAGCCGTTGTCGATGTTGACGACCGAAACGCCGCTGGCGCAGGAGTTGAGCATGGCGAGCAGCGCGGCTACGCCACCAAAGCTCGCGCCGTAACCCACGCTGGTGGGAACGGCTATGACCGGACAGCTTACCAGGCCGCCGACAACGCTCGCCAGTGCGCCCTCCATGCCGGCAATGGCGATGACCACCTGTGCCTGGGCAAGTTCCTCGGCATGCGCGAGCAGACGGTGCAGGCCAGCGACACCCACGTCGTAGAGGCGGTCGACCTCGTTGCCATAGAACTCGGCCGTCAACGCGGCTTCTTCGGCGACGGGCAGGTCGCTCGTGCCGGCGCAGGCGACGACGATGCGTCCGTTGCCGGTGGGGGAGGGCTTGCCGCCCACGAGGGCGAGCTGTGCGTCCGGGACATATCCCAGGTCGATGCCGTTGCCAAGAAGCTCAGCGGTGCGCGCGGCTTTTTCGGCATCCAGGCGCGTGACCAGGATGCGCTCCTGGCCGGCATCGCGCAGTGCTTCGATAATGGCGGCAATCTGATCGGCGGTTTTACCGGCCCCGTAGACAACCTCGCCGGCCCCCTGGCGCACCCCGCGCGAAAGATCGAGCTGCGCAAAGCCCAAATCGGCGGTCGGAGCCGTTTGGATGCGCGTGAGGGCGTCGGCAGGGGTGACTGCTCCGCCGGCAACATCGCTCAGCAATTGCTCAAGATCTCGCTTATCCATATATGTTCCCTTCGACGGCGCAAAGTCTAGCACTCAAAGGGTATGTTTCCGAACACTAAGACAAAATTGTTCGGAAACTATAGGACAGACTGATTCAATTGTTAGACGGATCGACTAGTCGCGCAGGATGATGTCCATGGCGAGCATCAGGTTGCGCTCGTCGATGGCAAACGGGGCGGCCTCGCGCGTCTTGGGCTTGGCGCAAAACGCGATGCCCGTGCCCGCGGCCTGAATCATGGGGATGTCGTTGGCGCCGTCGCCGATTGCGACGGTGTGGGCCATATCGACGCCGCACTCAACTGCCCAATCTAGCAGCTGGATGAGCTTGGACTCCTTGGTTACAATGTCTGCCGCCAGCTTGCCGGTGAGCTTGCTGTCCATGACTTCCAGGCGGTTGGCCAGGCAAAAATCGATGCCCGCGGCGGCCACGATCTTATCGGCGACCCCGTGAAAGCCGCCGCTTACCACGCCGACCTTCCAGCCCTTGCTGTGTGCCGAGCGCACAAGCTCCAGCGCGCCGGGGGTAAACGTCACGCGCTCAAAGGTGCGCTCGAACACACTCTTGTCCAAGCCGGCAAGCAGCCCCACGCGCTCCTCGAGCGCCTGCTTAAAGTCGAGCTCGCCGCGCATGGCGCGTTCGGTGATTTGTGCAACTTGCTCGCCCACGCCGGCTTCCTCGCCCAACAGGTCGATGACCTCCTGGTTGATGAGCGTGGAGTCGATATCCATAACGATGAGGCGTGCAGTCATGGCGGGCCTTTCCGAGTGCAGTTGTATTGGGGCACATTGTCGCACGTGGCGCGCGTCGGCGACGGCCACGGTGCGTCAATTGTTTCGTCTCCGTCAAGTCTTTGGGCAGGAGCTACTTTTTCGCGGCACATCGACGCAGGTGCGATAACATAGAACGCCATGTCTGGCTGCGCGGTTTACGCAGGCCGGGTAAATCTGTACGACGCCGCCCGGAACGACACGGGGCGGCACAGATCCATAAAGGAGGATCACTGGTATGAGCCAGACCCGTCCCATCGACGAGCATTCCATGCACACCCGTACTTGCGGTGAGCTTCGCCGCGAGAACGTGGGCGAAGAGGTCACCCTCACCGGTTGGGTGAGCCGTCGCCGCGACCACGGCGGCCTTATCTTCTGCGACCTTCGTGACCGCGAGGGCATCACGCAGCTCACCTTCGACCCCGAGCACTCCGACGGCGACGCCTTTAAGATCGCCGAGACCATGCGTCCCGAGTGGCCCATCAAGATCCACGGCGTCGTGCGCTCCCGTGGCGAGGAGACCACCAACACCAAGCTCGCGACCGGCGAGATCGAGGTCCTGACCGACCACGCCGAGGTGCTCAACACGTCCGTCACCCCGCCGTTCCAGATCGAGGACGGCATCGAGACCAGCGAGGACACCCGTCTGCGCTATCGCTATCTGGACCTTCGTCGTCCCGAGATGATGGCCAACCTCAAGCTGCGCTCCGACTTTACCTTTGCCATTCGCGAGGCGCTGCACAACCGTGAGTTCATGGAGGTCGAGACGCCCTCCCTGTTCAAGTCCACGCCCGAGGGCGCTCGCGACTTCATCGTTCCCAGCCGTATTCAGCCGGGCAACTTCTACGCCCTGCCGCAGTCCCCGCAGCTTCTGAAGCAGCTGCTCATGGTCGGTGGCGTCGAGCGCTACTATCAGGTTGCCAAGTGCTTCCGCGACGAGGACCTGCGTGCCGACCGTCAGCCCGAGTTCACCCAGGTCGATATCGAGATGTCCTTCGTGGACCAGAACGATGTCATTAGCGCGCTCGAAGAGGTCCTGGCCGACGCCTTCGGCCGCATGGGCGTCGAGATGCCCACGCCGCTGCGTCGCATGAACTACTGGGAGGCCATGGACACCTATGGCTCCGACAAGCCCGATACGCGCTACGGCATGCACCTGGTCGACCTGACCGACATTTTTGCCAACTCCAAGTTCAAGGTCTTCGCGACCGCTGCGAACGAGGAGGGCTCTGTCGTCAAGGCTATCAACGCCAAGGGTGCCGGTGCCTGGGCGCGTGCCAAGATCGATAAGCTTGCCGGCGTGGCCTCCACGTTTGGCGCCAAGGGCCTGGCCTGGATCGCTTTCCGCGAGGACGGCTCCATCAACAGCCCCATCGTCAAGTTCTTCTCGGACGAGGAGATGGCTGCTCTGCGCGAGCGCATGGACGTCGAGCCCGGCGACCTTGTGATGTTCGCCGCCGGCCCGCGCCTGCTCTCCGACGAGATTCTGGGCGGCATGCGTTCCCACATGGCTAACGCGCTCGAGATCAAGCGCGAGGGCCACGACTTCCTGTGGGTCGTCAACTTCCCGCTGTTCCACTGGGACGAGGATCGCAAGGCCTATGCTGCCGAGCACCAGCCCTTTACCCTGCCGACCGAGACCGACATCGCCAAGATTGAGGCCGACCCGCTGGCAGCCGGTTCCTGCACCTACGACTTTGTCATGGACGGCTTTGAGGCCGGCGGCGGCGGTATGCGTATCCACAACGCCGAGATGCAGATGTCCATGCTCAAGCTCCTGGGCTTTACCGAGGAGCGCGCCGAGTCGCAGTTCGGCTTCCTCATGGAGGCTCTCAAGTTTGGTGCGCCCCCGATGGGCGGCTTCGCCCTGGGCCTGGACCGTGTGTGCATGCTGCTCACCGGCTCCGACTCCATCCGCGATGTCATGGCGTTCCCCAAGACGGCCAGCGGCTCCGACCTCATGTCGGGCGCTCCGAGTGCCGTTAGCGGCGCCCAGCTCAAGGACGTCAGCCTGCGCCTGATGTAGGCGAGTGGCTGCATATTGCCTGTAACGAGGGAAGGACGCGTGCCTTCCCTCGTTTTTTATGCGCGGGCGTTGCGAGGGCATGGGATGACCGGGTGTCGCGGAAACTGTGTCCCAGAATTTGCACCCAGAGCGGGATGGGCTTTCCGCTAGGGCCGTTCAGCGGAAACTGCGACCCGGAATTTGCGTCCAGAGTGGGCTGCGGTTTCCCAAACAGGGCCCTTTGGGAAACTGGGGCCCAGAATCCAGCCAAATAATGGGACGCACTTTCCGGTCGAGCTTCTGGCGGGTCTCGACAAGCATCTAACGGTACAATAACTACCACGTGGCTGGGTTTTGCCGGCCGAATGTGCGACGTCGTGGGAGGGGACATGGTCGAGTTTACAAAGACGATTAAAGATCCGTTGGGATTGCATGCCCGCCCGGTTGCGCTGCTCTATGACATTATTGCCAAGCATCGTAGCAACGTATCGGTCAGCATCGGCGATCGCCATACCGACGGCCGCGATGTGATGGGACTCATGGCTCTCTACGGCGAATGTGGCGAAGACATCGTGTTCCGCGTTTCGGGCGTGGACGAGGCCTCGTGCGTCACGTCGATCAGAAACCTCTCGCTCTAAAGCGCAACAATGTGACGAAGGGACAGTCCCTTTGTCACATCTTTCTTTGTTGCATATAGGAAACTTTTCCGAAAACTGAATAGGGACCCTTTCCAAAAAGTTAGCCACGTGCTAGTTTACTGTAGCGAACATAGACGTGGTTAACTTTTGCTGCGTCGATGTTGAGGACGAACTGACGTTAGGAGCTCACTCATGTCTTGCGGACCGCAGATGCCGGCTATGCCGCTTTCGATGGTAAAAGCGGGCGAAACCGTGCGCGTGTCTCGCGTAAAGGGCAATGAGGACATGAAGCACCACCTCAAGGACCTCGGCTTTGTCGAGGGCAACGAGATTCACGTGGTGAGCTCGAGTGGCGCCAATATCATCGTCACCGTGCTCGGCGCGCGCTTTGGCATCGATACCAAGGTCGCCATGCACATCATGACTGTCGGTTAGTTCGCAGCATTCCATAAAAGCTGAAAGGGGGAAAAGAATATGAAGACGTTGGGTGACGTTAAGGTGGGCGAGAGCTCTACCATCGTCAAGCTTCACGGCGAGGGCGCGCTTCGCCGTCACCTTATGGACCTGGGACTCATCAAGGGCACTTCGTTCAAGGTCGTAAAGGTTGCACCGCTCGGAGATCCGGTCGAGATCAACGTGCGCGGCTACGAACTCTCCATCCGCAAGGAGGAGGCTGCCGTCGTCGAGGTCCAGTAAGGGCCGGTGGCACATATTTCTGCAGATAAAGTTAGGTTTTTCTAACTCAATAATGCAGTGTTGAAGCACATTATCCAGCCCGCGCGGAGAAAGCAGCGCGGGCACACAAGGAAGAAGGATTGAATGGCGGATTCTCAGATCCATGTCGCGCTGGCGGGTAACCCCAACTGCGGCAAGACCACGCTTTTCAACCTGATCACCGGCGCCAACGGCTACGTTGGCAACTGGCCCGGCGTCACGGTTGAGAAAAAGGAAGCCAAGCTCCTGAGTGACAAGAACGTCACGATTACGGACCTCCCCGGCATCTACTCGCTTTCCCCCTACAGCCCCGAGGAGCAGTGCTCGCGCGACTACCTCATGAGCGGCGAGCCCGATGTGGTCGTCCAGGTCGTCGACGCCACCAACCTGGAGCGCAACCTGTACCTGGCACTTCAGGTCATCGAGACCGGTCTGCCCGTGGTCGTTGCCCTCAACATGGCCGACCTCGTGGAGAAGAACGGCGATAAGATCGACACGGACAAGCTTTCCAAGAAGCTCGGTTGCCCGGTCATGATGATCTCGGCCCTTAAGAACAAGGGCATCACCGAGCTCTTTGAGCAGGTCAAGAAGTCGGCGGCTGCCAAGGCCGACGTGCCGGCGCATAAGTTTGATTCCGCCATCGAGGACGTTCTGACCCACATCGAGAACAACCTGCCGGCGAGCGTTCCCGCCAACAAGCGTCGCTACTACGCCGTCAAGCTGTTTGAGCGCGATGCGGACGCCTGTAAGCTCATCAACCTTACCAAGGAGAAGGCCGATCGCGTTGAGCAGCTGGTCGCCCAGTGCGAGCAGGATTGCGACGACGATGCCGAGTCCATCATCACCGGCGAGCGCTATGGCGTGATCGCCCACATCATCGACGAGTGCCTCACCAAGGCTCCGGCCAAGATGAGCACCTCCGAGAAGATCGACCGCGTGGTTACCAACCGTATCTTGGGCCTGCCGATCTTTGTGGTCATCATGTTCTGCGTGTACTACATCGCCGTTTCTACCCTGGGCGGCACGGTGACCGACTTCACCAACGACCAGCTCTTCGGCACCGACGGTTGGTACGTGCTCGGTCAGGGTCGCGATGCGTATGATGCGGCTGTCGAGGCTGTGGGTGAGGACGCTGCCGATTCGATTGACCCGGCGGAGTACGGCCCCTATGTCCCGGGTATCACCACCGTGGTGCACGACGCCCTCGTGGCGGGCGGCACCGAGGACGGTGGCCTGGTCGATTCGCTGGTCTGCGATGGTATCGTCGGCGGCCTGGGCGCCATCTTTGGCTTTGTGCCGCAGATGTTCCTGCTTTTTGTGATGCTGTCTTTCCTGGAGGACTGCGGCTACATGGCGCGCGTCGCCTTCATCATGGACCGCGTGTTCCGCCGCTTTGGCCTGTCCGGTAAGTCCTTTATCCCCATGCTCGTGTCCTCGGGTTGCGGCGTCCCCGGCGTCATGGCCACCAAGACCATCGAGAACGAGAAGGACCGCCGTATGACGGTCATGACCACCACGTTTATTCCCTGTGGCGCTAAGCTGCCGATCATTGCCCTGCTCATGGGTTCCATCATCGGCGATTCTTCCACCACCGCCGCGTGGATCAGCCCGCTCTTCTACTTCCTGGGCGTCTTTGCCGTCATTGCTTCGGGCCTCATGCTCAAGAAGACCAAGCTCTTCGCCGGTCGCCCGACGCCGTTTGTTATGGAGCTTCCTGCCTACCACTTCCCGGCGATCCGTTCTTGGGCGCTGCACGTGTGGGAGCGCTGCTGGGCCTTTATCAAGAAGGCCGGTACGGTCATCTTCGCGTCCACCGTCGTCGTTTGGTTCCTCTCCAACTTTGGCAGCTACAACGGTTCCTTTGGCTTCCTGCCTGCGATGGACGGCATCCCCGAGGAGTTCATGGATTACTCCGTGCTCGCCATGCTCGGCAACCTGGTCGCTTGGATCTTCGCCCCGCTCGGCTTTAGCACCTGGCAGGCCACCGCGCTGACCGTCTCCGGCCTCGTGGCTAAGGAGAATGTCGTCGCTACCGCCGGCTCGCTGCTCTCCGTCGCCGATGCTGGCGAGACCGACCCGAGCCTGTGGACCGCGTTTGCGGGCATGTTCCCCACCATGGGTGCTTGCGTGGCCTTTGGTGCCTTCAACCTGCTGTGCGCTCCGTGCTTTGCCGCCATGGGCACTATCCGCAACCAGATGGACTCCGGCAAGTGGACCGCGATTGCCATCGGCTACGAGTGCGCCTTCGCTTGGGTGATCGGCCTGTTCATCAACCAGTTCTACAACCTGTTTGTGTTGGGCCAGTTTGGTATTTGGACGATTGTAGCCATCGTGCTGCTGGTTGCGATGCTCTTCCAGATCTTCCGTCCCATGCCCAAGCATGCATGGACCGACGAGGACGAGACCAACACTGCTTCCGCCGCAGTTTCCGCTTAAGTCCGAATAAGGATTAGCCCCTTTCCACGAGCCCGGGTGTCCCAGCGACACTCGGGCTTTTTGGTGAGGGAGATGTGGCGTTTCCGCAGATAAAACCGACCAAAATATACCTGTCCCTTTTTGGCAGGTGGAGAATGGGGTAAAGTAAGTGGTGGTTAACTAGAGGAGGCTTGCTATGGCACCTATCGATATTGTTGTACTGGCTGTTATCGGCATTGCGTTTGTCGCCGTGTGCGTGCGCATTTATCGCAAGGGCACCTGCGCCGACTGCGCTCAAGGTGGCGTTTGCACAGGACATTGCTCCAACAAAAAGACCTGCGCCGCACTTAAGGGCGTAGACAAAATCGCCGAAGACTTGGGCCGCGGTATTCATTAGCCGACCGGCGTTTGGGCATGCATGATTGCGGATGCGGCAGTTGCTGATACGATAGGCACGTTAGCAACTGCCGCCGAGCGGCTCAAACGAAAGGAACCCTGTATGGAGTCCTCCGACTATCCGATGCTCTTTAGCCCGATCAAGGTCGGTACGACCGAGGTCAAGAACCGCGTCTTTATGCCGCCGGTATCTACCAACCTGGCCGATCACGGCTATGTGACCGACGACTTGGTCGATCATTACCGTGCCCGCGCCAAGGGCGGCGTGGGCCTCATCATCACCGAGGTCGTGACGGTCGAGCCCACCTATACCTATCTGCCGGGCGATATGTGCTGCTACGACGACACGTTTATCCCCGGCTGGGAAAAGCTCGCCGCAGCCGTCCACGAGTATGGCTGCAAGATCATGCCGCAGCTCTTCCACCCCGCCTACATGGCCTTTAACATCCCGGGCACGCCGCGCCTGATCGCTCCGTCCTTTGTGGGCCCGTCCTATGCCCGCGAGGCGCCGCGCCCTATCACGGTCGATGAGATCCACGAGCTCACGCATCAGTTTGGCGACGCTGCCGTGCGCATGCAGAAGGCCGGTGTCGACGGCGTCGAGGTCCATGCGGCGCACGCCCACGGCATGCTCGGCGGCTTTTTGACCCCGCTCTATAACAAGCGTACCGACGAGTACGGTGGCTCGCTCGATGCCCGCATGCGCTTCTTGCTCGAGGTCATCGCCGAGATTCGCGAGCGCTGCGGCAAGGACTTCATCATCGACGTCCGTATCTCGGGCGACGAGTACACCGATGGCGGTCTGACCCTCAACGACATGATCTACGTCTCGCGTCGCCTGGAGAAGGCTGGCGTCGACATGATCCACGTGTCGGGCGGCACTACCATCAAGCGCGG
>URTP01000005.1 GCA_900550835.1 uncultured Collinsella sp.
AAGGGGGAGGCCGCGAGGCCTCCCCCTTTTTTGCGTTTACGGGGCGTGAATGACTCAATTACACCAGACGATCTTGTTGTTTTCGGTATTGAGCCTTTATTTAAAGAAAATAAATCGTATAACAAGGGCAACTGCTATGGCCGCAATGATCATAAGCAGGATTGTCAGCTGATGCTGCTTGCGTCGTTTACTTGACGAAACGAAGATTGATTTTCCCTGTTTTGGAGTCTCGAGATAGCGAGCCGAATGCGTCAAGGTTTGCTTGGGTCGAGGCCCTCTTTGTTGATGAGCGGCGGATGCTTTCATCGGCTCATCACTAGCTGCGCTGTTTTTAGATAATGGTGCGTCTTTCAGATATACAGGGTCTCCCGAGGCAACGCCCATATGTTTACGTCCCGTTTGGGCTTCTTCGAGCGTTTGATATCGGTTTCTTGTCACATATTTGGGCTCTGGGCCATTGATGGGCTCTTGCGAGATGTGGGGGCGATGGAATCGAATCGGTTGCGGGCTGGATGCTTCGTCCTGCTCCGGCATAAACGTGTTGTCCTGTTTTTGATCGTTCATGATGCCCTTAGCTCGTCATCAATATCGTGTATGCGCCCATTGTAAGCCAGCCGTCTAGTTTTGATGGGATTGCATACATTATTTAAGCCTTCGTTCAAATTCCGATTATTAGACAAAACCTTAGTCAACCAGACTTAGATATGCTTATATCAATAGACTCAAAAAACTTTATAGTCGATGTATATATAAGAAGCGGCTGGGCATATATAACAGCGTCAAAAGAAGTCCCAGTCACCTAGAAGATGACTCGGCAGTCCTTAAAAGGAGTGGTAAACATGGCAAGCATGGTTCCTTATCGTTCGGTTTTTGGCGTTCGTCCTTCTGCTAGCTCGCTGTTCGATTTGTTTGATGATATGACCGATCTTGCAAACAACTCGATTGCTTCCAAGGCGTTCCCCGTTGATGTCGAGGACAAGGGCGATGGTTATGAGGTCAAGGCCTATCTGACCGGCGTCGCTAAGGATGATATCGACGTTGAGCTTAACGAGGGTCGCCTGTCGATTAGCGTGAACGTTGTGGAGGACGAGGAGAACGAGGGCAAGAACTTCCTGCAGAAGGAGTTTAGCTCGTACAGCGCGACGCGCGGCGTGTATCTGAAGGACGCTTCGAGCGAGGGCCTTTCGGCTAAGTATGCTGACGGCATCCTGACCGTTACGGTTCCCAAGATTGTCGAGAAGAAGAACGTTACGAAGATCTCCATCGACTAACGATGGCTCTGCTTCAATCGAGAGTATGAGTTAAGGGGGGCTGGGAAGTGATTCCCAGCCTCCCCTTTGTTGTCTTGAGGGGCTATTGAATGGTTGTCGGTTGATATTGGCTTGCAGGGCGTATCGAGAGCTTCCGCGGCCCTTGAAGACGGGTGGCAGAACTGCCGAGTTCATCATCGAGACTTGCATCAAGCGCGTTGGCATAGCTTTTGACGGTAAGGCTTGGACGATTATTGTCCTGGCTGATGTGCATGGCGATGAGTTGTTCGGTGCGATCGGTAACAAGTTCGCGCGCGGCTTCGGCGGCCTGGTTGTTGGAGAGGTGCCCCTTTGTGGACAGGATGCGCTCCTGAAGAAAGCGGGGGTACGCTCCTTCGCGCAACATAGTTACATCGTGGTTACTTTCGAGCGCGAGAACTCGACAGTCTTTGAGGATGCCTATGGCCTTGCTCGATAACTCTCCGGTGTCGGTGGCAAACCCAATGGAATCATCGAGAGCATTAAATCGATAGCCGACAGGATTGATGACATCGTGCGATGTTGAGTAGGTTTGCACGTGGATGCCGGCAATGGGGAGCGTGTCGCCGGGGTCAAATTCCTCTACGGGCAGGTGCGCGAGGTTTTCTTTGCATGAAAGGGTATCCCTGCTGGCAAAGAGGGGACCATGCCAGTGCTTGCACCATACATCGAGCCCCTTGATATGGTCACCATGCTCATGGGTGATTACAAGAGCGGCGACGTCGTCTGCCGAGAGGCCAAGCTCCGCCATGCGTTTAGGTGTCTCGCGGCGGGACAGGCCGTTGTCGATCATGATGAGCCCCTGAGGCCCCTCGACGAGTGCGCAGTTGCCTTTTGAGCCGCTGCCGAGGATATGAAGGTGCAGGCGAGACATAAGATTCCAAAGGATACAATGAGTGCGGACGAATAGAGGAGGAAGCGAATGCCAACGGTATCTCAGCACTATGGACATCATGCCGCGCCGAGGACGGATAAGAGCGTCCTGGCAACGCGGCAGGCCGCTGCCCCCGTAGTGCTCATGGTATCAGGCGGTGCGGACTCGACGGCGCTGCTCCTTATGGCTTGCACATCAAAGCTGGATATCCAGGACGGGCGCGGCGTCGCTCCCATTGCGCGCGAGCGATTGCACGTGCTGCATGTAAACCATCATCTGCGCGGGGAGGCATCCGATGGCGACGAGGCCTTTGTACGTGACCTGTGCGCGCAATACGGCTTGCCGCTGTGTGTTGAGCATGCCTATTTTGATGACGAATCGGGCAATATCGAGGCTGCGGCTCGCGAGGTGCGCTATGCCGCGGCACGGAGATATGTTCGCGAACTTTGTGCCGAATCGGGCGCACCGCGGACGGCGGCTCGTATCTGTACCGCGCATACTTCGTCGGACCGCGCGGAAACATTTTTGATGAATGCCATTAAAGGGTCGGGTCCCGCGGGTCTATCGAGCATTCCGCGCCGTCGGAACATTGTGGTTCGCCCCTTGCTCGACCTCACGCACGATGAGCTCGTGAGCTATCTGCAGGTGCACGGTCAGCCATGGCGGGAAGATGAAAGCAACGAGGACGTTTCGTACCTGCGCAACTATGTACGCCATCGGGTGATGCCGGTGGTGGCACAGCGCAACGCGAGCGTCTGTAAGACGATTGGCGCCGCTTGCGAAATTCTGGGCGACGAAGACGCCTTTCTTTCCCAGCTTTCGGCACAGGCGTTTCGAAGCTGCCTGCGCAAGGAAGCGGCGGGCGCACTTGTGCTCGATGCGCGCCGTCTTGCCGCCGCTGAGGTTGTGATTGCACGGCGTATCGTGCGATTGGCGATTAAGCGCATCGATCCCGACGCGCGACCGGAGATGCGGCACGTGGAGCGCGTGCTCGCCTGCGTCGCTGCGGGCTCGGGCTCGGTTACGCTTCCTGCGGGAATTGATGCCCGTGTGGAGTTTGGCACGCTGGCGTTCAAGGCCCCGGCGGCGCGCGAGGGTTTAGTGGCCGATTGGATCTCCGTTCCCGGTCGTCTGCCGCTGGGGGCGGGGCATATGCTGACAGCGGAGCCGATGGCTGTGGAGCCGGGGTGCAATATCGTGCACCGTGCCCGCGAGCTTGCTGCTGCCGGAAAGGTTGCGGCCTTGGTGGATGCGGCGGCCCTGGGGTTTGCCGACCGCGATAGCGAGCGGATGTTAGCCGGCTCGCGCGGGGAGATTCCCACCGAGGCACGATCGGCGCGCCTGTGGGTGGATAGCCCTGTGCCGGGAGACGTGATGTGCCCGTTGGGGATGAACGGCCGAAGCAAGAAAGTGTCAGACCTGTTGAACGAGGCGCGCATTCCTGTTTCAGACCGCTCTGGCGTACCCGTGGTAAGAACGGCTCCGGGAGGTGCCGTAGTATGGGTCGCGGGCGTTCGCGCGGACGAGCGTTTTAAATGCACGGCCGCAACGCGCGTGGCATATCTGCTTCGTGTGGTCGATGCGGAATAGCGCTTCGCGCCAGCTATTCTGTGCGACGTTGACGGTATTCCCGCGCTGATGGCGCACGTGCTGGTAAATATACCCCGTGCGCTGCTAGAATGTGTAGTTCGCGTCCATGCGGCGGTGCGTGGGCGATAAGCACAAGAAAGGGTTGTCATGGCTTCTCAACATCCGGATATCGAGAAGGTTCTGTTTACGCAGGAGGATATCGACGGTATCGTCTCTCGCCTAGGCGAGCAGATTACTCGCGACTACGCGGGTAAGGATCTGGTGCTGATTGCGGTCCTGCGCGGCGCCGTGGTCTTTATGGGCGACCTGATGCGCAAGATCGAGCTGCCGACCAACATCGATTTCATGGCTGTTTCGAGCTATGGCGACGGTGTGAAGTCCTCGGGCATCGTGCGTATCATTAAGGACCTGGATATCGACATCCGTGGTCGCGACGTGCTGATCGTCGAGGACATTCTGGACTCGGGCCTGACCCTCAAGTACCTGATGAAGAACCTCGAGAGCCGCAAGCCCGCTTCTCTGGAGGTCGCCGCCTTCCTATGGAAGGACGTTGAGGACCGTACCTCGGCCGTCACGCCCAAGTATGTTGGAACCCATTGCCCCGATGCCTTTGTGGTGGGCTACGGCCTCGACTATGCCGAGCGCTATCGCAACCTTCCGTATCTGGGCATTTTGAAACCGGAGGTTTATTCGTAAGATGCCCGACGACCGTAACGATAACAATTCCCAGACTCCCCGGGAGCCTAAGATCCCGGGGATGCCCGGAGGCAAGAAGCCCACGCGTACGGGCTGGCTGTATTTTATTTTGGCTTGCGCGCTTCTGGGCTACGCCTTCTTTAACATGGGCTCCGGCTTTGCCAGCTCCAGCAATACCGTTAAGCTCGCGACGAGCGAGATGGTGAGCGCCATTAAGCAGGATCGCGTCGAAGATTTGACCTATACGGTTCAAGACGGAAGCGTGGCTGGTCATTACTGGAAGACGAAAAAGGACAAGGGTGATACGAGCGAGCTCAAGAGCTTCTCCTCGACCTATGTCGGCTCCGATTCGCTTGCCGAGCTTATGGCGGAGCACCCTGACACCAAGTACATCGTCAACACCAACGACCCCGATTTTTGGGGCGACTTGGCGATGAGTGTGCTGCCGACGATTGCCCTGATCGCCATCATGTTCTACTTTATGCGCCAGATGATGGGCGCCAATAATAGGAACATGCAGTTTGGCAAGACCAATGCCAAGACCAACGAGGCTACGCGTCCCAAGGTCAAGTTTGAGGATGTCGCTGGCGTGGATGAGGCGGTCGAGGAGCTCGAAGAGATTCGCGATTTCTTGAGCGACCCGGACCGCTATCGCAAGCTGGGCGCCAAGATTCCCCGCGGCGTGTTGCTGGTGGGCCCTCCGGGTACCGGTAAGACGTTGCTGGCCAAGGCCGTTGCCGGCGAGGCGGGCGTGCCGTTCTTTAGCATCTCGGGCTCTGACTTTGTTGAGATGTTCGTGGGCGTCGGCGCCAGCCGCGTGCGCGACCTTTTTAAGGAGGCCAAGTCTCAGGCTCCGTCAATCATCTTTATTGACGAGATCGATGCCGTGGGACGTCAGCGCGGAGCCGGTTTGGGCGGCGGCCACGACGAGCGCGAGCAGACGCTCAACCAGCTGCTGGTCGAGATGGACGGTTTTGAGGAAAGCGAGTCGGTCATCCTGATCGCCGCGACCAACCGCCCCGACATTCTGGATCCGGCGCTGCTGCGTCCCGGCCGTTTTGACCGCCAAGTCACGGTTGACCGCCCGGACGTAAAGGGCCGCGAGCAGATCTTGCGCGTGCATGCTGAGAACAAGCCGATGGACGAGGACGTTAAGTTTGAGAAGCTCGCCCAGATGACCGTTGGCTTTACTGGTGCCGATTTGGCGAACCTGCTCAACGAGTCTGCGCTGCTGGCCGCTCGCCGTCATCGTTCTGTGATCTCGATGGACGAGGTCGAGGAGTCGATGGAGCGTGTGATTGCCGGACCGCAACGCAAGGGCCGCGTGATGACCGAAGCCGAGCGCACCACGATTGCCTACCATGAGAGCGGTCACGCTTTGGTGGGCCACATCTTGGAGCATTCCGATCCGGTTCATAAGATTTCGATTGTCAGCCGCGGCCAGGCTCTGGGCTACACGTTGCAGCTTCCGCAGGAGGATCACTTCCTCAAGACCAAGAACGAGATGCTCGACGAGCTCGCCGTGTTCTTGGGCGGTCGCGTTGCCGAGGAGCTCATGTGCGACGACATCACGTCGGGCGCGAGCAACGATCTGGAGCGCGCGACTAAGATGGCGCGCGAGATGGTCACGCGCCTGGGCATGAGCGAGGAGCTGGGCACGCAAGTGTTTGGCGAGGCGCAACATCAGGTGTTCCTTGGTCGCGATTACGCCGATCACCAGGATTACTCCGAGGAGACGGCGCGCCGCATCGATATCGAGGTTCAGCGCATTATGCGTGAGGCCCATCGTCGTGCGGTCGAGATCCTGGACGCCCGTCGCGATCAGCTCGATCTGATGGCGAAGGTGCTGCTTGAGCGCGAGACTGTCGAGGGCGATGCCGTGAATGCCCTGCTCGATAACGAGTGGGACGCCTACCTTGAGCGCGAGGGCGATATCCTGGCGGCCAAGGAGGAGCGCAATGCCAAGGCGGCCGGCATGCCGACCAAGAAGCGCGCGCCTCGTATGAGCGAGGAGGAACTGGCGGCTGATGCCGCGGCCTTTGCGCAGGCGGCCATGCAGGAGGATGCCGAAGCCGCATCCGATGATGCTGATGATGACCATGCCGTCGTCGATGCCGACGCCGACAAATAGCCTTTGTAGCGAAAGCCTCCGCGGGGAAACCTGTGGAGGCTTTTCTTTTAAGCGATATGTTGATTGGGGACAGACTTAAATGAGCGTTTTCACGCATTTAAGTCTGTCCCCAATCAACATTGCTGCGGCACTTTGCTCAGCTAAAGCGTACAATAGCGCCTATGTGAAAGGGGAACAGATGATCAACGAAACTATGTATGCTCGCGGTGCGGAAAGCTCCATCATCCGTGAGATCTTTAGCTATGGCCTTGAACGCAAGGCGCAGATCGGTGCGGAGAACGTATTCGATTTTTCGTTGGGCAACCCGAGTGTTCCGGCGCCCGCTGCTGTGGCTGAGTCCATTAAGAAGGCATTGGAGCTGCCGAGCGACCAGCTGCATGGATACACGCCTGCACCGGGTCTGCCGCAGTGCCGTACCGCCGTGGCCGAGTCGCTCAACCGCCGTTTTGGCACGAGCTATGAGGGCAAGGACGTCTTTATGACGGTGGGTGCGGCGGCTTCGCTCACCTGCACGCTCAACGCGATTACCAATCCGGGCGACGAGGTCATCGTTATCGCTCCGTACTTCCCGGAGTATCGCGTGTGGATCGAGAAAGCTGGTTGCACGTGCGTCGAGGCGCTCGCCGATGAAGATACGTTCCAGCTGAGCGTGGATAACGTGCTCAAGGCGATTACCGATAAGACCGCTGCCGTCATTATCGACTCACCCAACAACCCGACCGGTGCCGTATATACACGCGACACGCTGACGCGACTGGCCAATGTTCTGCGCGAGGCCAACGCTCAGCGCGATTCCGAGAATCCGATTATGCTCATCTCTGATGAGCCGTATCGCGAGATTGTCTATGGCGCCGAGGTGCCTTGGGTGCCTTCGATCTACGAGCACACCATCGTGTGCTACTCGTATTCCAAGTCGCTTTCGCTACCGGGCGAGCGCGTCGGGTGGATCCTGGTTCCCAATACGAATCCTCAGGCAGCTCGTCTAATGCCCGCCGTTGCCGGTACCGCCCGTACGCTGGGCTTCGTGTGTGCACCGGCCCTCTTCCAGCGTGTAATCATCGACTGCATTGATGAACCGAGCGATGTCGAGGCCTATGCGCGCAACCACACCGCGCTTACCGATGCACTAGCGGAGTACGGCTACACCTATGTTGAGCCGGATGGCGCGTTCTACCTATGGGTGAAAGCGCTGGAGTCCGATGCGAATGCGTTCTGTGAGCGCGCGAAGAAGTATGAGCTGCTCGCGGTGCCTTCGGATAGCTTTGGCATGCCGGGCTGGTTCCGCCTGGGCTACTGCGTGAGCTATGAGACAATCGTCAACTCGCTGCCTGCCTGGAAGCGGCTGGCCGACGAATATCGTCGAAAGTAAAGCGCTCTGCTTACAATGTTTTACGTGAAACGGGGTTTGGTTTTAAGCCAGACCCCGTTGTCTATGCCGTTGTGTGATTGGGATGAAGCAGTTTTACGACTGCCGAAAGCTATGCGTACAATGAATATACGCGACGGCCATACTGGACAAGGAGACCCGATGCCCTACCTTCTTTCTTGTGATATTCATACTCATACGATGTTCTCTGCGCATGCGTACTCAACCATCGAGGAGAACATCTATTGGGCGGCGGAACGCGGCCTTCAGGTGCTCGGTTCCGCCGATCATTTAAGCTCGATGGTTACGCCTTGTCCCAATGACCTGCGCAGTTTCCAATTCTTTATTAACCAGGATATCTGGCCGCGCATTTGGAGCGGCGTGCTGGTGCTGCGTGGTGCCGAGGCTGATATCGTTTCGCTGGACGGCAGCTTGTTTGGCGAAGACATTCCCGTTTCGCTCGATATCGCCGGCGATTCGTATAGTCGTGAGCATTCGCTGTTCGATTTGGTGACGCGTAATTTGGATTATTTGGTGGCAAGCGTGCATAACCCGCAGTTTGCCGAAGGCGCGACGCTCGCCCAAACGACCCAGATGTACATCAATGCCCTGGAGCACCCCAAGGTGTTCATGCTTGGGCATGCGGGGCGCTCGGGCGTGCCGTTCGATATCGATGAGGTGCTGTTGGCGGCCAAGGCCAAGCACAAGATCATCGAGATCAACAACCATAGTCTTGAACACGGTGTCGACACTGAGCATTGGGCCGTATGCCGCAAGATCGCCGAGCGCTGCGCCGAGCTGGGCGTGGGTATTGGCGTGTCGACCGATGCCCACATTGGCATGGCCATTGGCAAGCTCGATCACGCGCGCAAGATGCTCGACGAGATTCACTTCCCGCTGGATTTGATCGTGACGCGCGACCGCGAGACACTGCTGCGCGAGATGGCGGCAGCCGGCGTGTGTGACCTGCGCAAGGGGATGTAGCGGAGTTCATAAACCAAGCGAAGGGGGCGGTCCAGACGGGCCGCTCCCTTTCTTGTCCCGAAAATCTACCGGGGTGGATTAGCGGCGCTCGAGGACCGCTACGGTTTCGGTGTGGTCGGTATGGGGGAACATGTCGACGGGCGTGATCTTGAGCAGGCGATAGCCTCCGTCGAGGAGCTGGTGCAGGTCGCGCTCTTGGGTCACGGGGTTGCAGCTGATATAGGTGATGCGGCGCGGCTTGAGTGCGCAGGCGGCTTCGAGGAACTCGGGGGTGGAGCCGGCGCGCGGCGGGTCGATGGAAAGGACATCGATCCGCTCGTTGTTGTCGGCGGCATCTAGGATGTAGTCGGTGGCGTCGTCGGCCATAAACCAAGTGCTGCGGGTGAGGCCGTTGAGCTCGGCATTGCGACGTGCGTCGGCAATGCCCGCCGGGTTGCGCTCCACGCCGAGCAGCATAATGCCGATACCCTTGTTCTGGGCATCCTTCGCGGCGCAAAGACCGATGGTACCGCTGCCACAGTAGGCATCCATGAGCACATCGCCCTGGTGCAAATCCATGCCGTCGATAGCGAGCTGATAGAGCAGCTCGGTCTGTTGCGGGTTGGTCTGATAAAACGCGGTGGGGGAGATATCGAACTCGCAGCCGAGCAGCTGGTCGCGCATGCATTCGGCGCCATACACGATGCGAGTTTCCTCGCCGAGGATGGCGTTGCCGGGGCGTCCGTTGATGTTTTGGGCGACGGTGACGATGTGCGGATTGAGTGCGGCGACAGCCTCAAAGAACTCCTGCGCATGCGGCAAGTCGCGCTGAGCGGTTACGAGCGTGACCATGACCTGGTCGGTACGCCAACCGCAGCGGACGACGGCATAGCGGAGCAAGCCCAGATGCTTGTCCTCGTTAAAGGCGGGAATGTGCAGGCGCTCAGCTTCACGCGCGATGCCGTTGAGAATCTGACGGGCGCCCGGTGCCTCGACGGGGCATTCGGGTACGGCAACGATCTTGTGCGTGCCGCGCTCAAAGAAACCGCAACGGATGGCGCCCTCCTTACCGGGAGCAAAGGGAGTGGCAGCCTTATGACGAAAGCCACGCGGCGCAGGATATTTACCCGGGTCGCCCAGGGTGACACCCATGCCACGAATAGGATCTACAGCAATGCCCTCACGCTCACAAAGCGAAGCAAAAAGCTCCTCCATGGCAGCCTGCTTGGCGGCGAGCTGCTTCTTATAAGGACGATTGAGCGCCGTGCACCCACCGCAAGCTTTCATGATCGAACAGGGAGACTTGGGGTCCACAGCCTTACGCGCAGACGAAACCCGATCTTTATGCGGGCGCTTAGAGCGAGCCTGAGGTGCCTTATTCTCGTCCCGGCGAGAGCCAGAACGCTTGGCTTTAGCCCTGTTCTTGGTCGATTTGCTTTTTGCAGCTTTAGAAGACTTGGATTTCGTAGAAGATTTCTCCTCCTTTGACCCCTCAGCCGCTTCCACCAAAGCACGACGAGCCCTACGCTCCGCACGAGATTCTGCCATGAATTAACCCCACTAATTTACAAATTGAAATCTGAAAGCATTGTACCGTGCCAAGCTAGCGGACGATATGCAAGCACCCATTTCATGTTAGTGATAAGCCCAACGACGTTTGCCCGCCGGGTGCCGGGGCAGGGGTTAAGTTTGTCGCGAGTTCCGCACGAACAGGAGAGCACTTAATGTGCTCTCCGTCGTGAGCAGGACTGTAGAGCAGCAAACTTAACCCCTGCCCCGGCACCCGGCGGGCAACCTATCCCTTGTACTCTATCAAGGTAAAGTGTATGATGCTGAACGTTACATGATTCACTTTACCTAACTAAAGTGCTATCAAGGGGGAATACCATGAATACCGATATGTCTCGTCGTCAGTTTGTTGGTCTAGCCGGCTCGTTTGCCACGGTGCTTGGCCTTGGTCTTGTCGGTTGTGGCGGCGGTGCCGGTAAGGGCTCTGCTGCCGGCTCTGCTGCGGCCAAGGATACGAAGGGTGCCGCGGAGTCCAAGAAGCTCGTCGTGGGCTTTGACAAGTCCTATCCTCCGTATGGCTTTGTGGGCGACGATGGCGAGTACACCGGCTTTGACCTCGACCTTGCCAAGGCCGTTGCCGATAAGCAAGGCTGGGAGGTCAAATACGAGGCTATCGACTGGGATGCCAAGGACACGCTGCTCAACTCGGGTGCCATCAACTGCATCTGGAACGGCTTTACCATGGAGGGCCGCGAGGACGACTACACGTTCTCCGAGTCTTACATGCTCAACGAGCAGGTGCTCGTGGTCAAGAAGGACGCGGGTATCAAGAGCTGGGACGATCTTGCCGGCAAGACCGTGATTACCCAGACTGATTCCGCCGCACAGGACGTGCTCGAGGGCGACCAGAAGGATCTGGCCGCGACGTTTGCCACGCTCGATACCATCGGTGAGTACAACACGGCGTTTATGCAGCTCGAGAGTGGTGCAGTCGATGCCGTTGCCTGTGACCTCTCGATCGCTCAGTATCAGCTTGCCGCCAAGCCCGATGCCTATACGCAGCTCGACAAGCCGTTGTCCAGCGAGCACTACGCCGTTGGCTTTAAGAAGGGCGACACCAAGTCGGCCGATGCCGTGACCGAGTCGCTCAAGGCGCTCTATGAGGACGGCACGGTCAAGGACCTGTGCGATAAGTACGCAAGCTATGGTCTGTCCTTCGACAACTGGGTTCTCAAATAGCGGCTTTCCCAGGCACCCGATTTTGCCGTTCAAACCGTCGCTTGCGTACATTTAGTACGCGGCGCTCCTCTTTCACGGCAAACTCGGGCACCTGGAAAACCCGCTTTAGCATTGGGTTCGCTGTTCCGTTACTGTGAAAGAGAGCTTGGGTTGTCTATTCAGGTCATGATGCAGATGCTTGGCCAGGGATTTTTGGTCAGTTTGCAGCTGTTTGTGCTGACGCTGCTGGGGTCGATTCCGCTGGGAATCCCCGTGGCGTTTATGCGCATGAGCAAAATTGCGCCGCTTCGCTGGATCGCGCGCATCTACATTTCGGTCATGCGCGGTACGCCGCTCATGCTGCAGATGTTTGCCATCTACTTTGCCCCGTACTACGTGTTTGGCATTTCGCTCACGCCCGATTCCAAGTGGACGGCGTGCGTCGTGGCGTTCATCATCAACTACGCCGGTTACTTTGCCGAGATCTATCGCTCGGGCCTGCAGTCCATTCCGCGCGGTCAATACGAGGCTGCCGAGGTGCTGGGCTACTCGCGCATGCAGACGTTTCTGTATATCGTGATGCCGCAGGTCGCCAAGCGCATTTTGCCGGCGATGGGCAACGAGATTATCACGCTGGTCAAGGATACGTCGCTGGCATTTGCCATTGGCGTGGGCGAGATGTTCTCGACGGCCAAGGCGCTGGTCGCCTCGCAGGTGAGCATGGTGCCGTTTGCAATTGCGGCGCTGATTTACTGGGTCTTTAACTTCGTCGTCGAGATGCTGCTGGGCGCAGCCGAAAAGCGACTTGACTACTACCACGACTAGCCTGTTCCGTCGTGCTTTTCAAACACATGGAGGTTCCCGTGTCCGGAACGGTAATGATGATAACGAACGCGCGCAAGGCGTTTGGCGGCAATGAGGTGCTCAAGGATATCTCACTCGAGGTAAAGCGTGGCGAGGTCGTGGCGATTATCGGGCCTTCGGGCGGCGGTAAGTCCACGCTGCTGCGCTGTGCCACGCTGCTCGAGACACTCGACGGAGGCTCGCTCTCGTTTGGCGACCTTGCCGTTGCGACGGATGCGGGATCGGGCGCGGTCTATGCGAAGGGCGATGTGCCCAAGCAGGCGCGCTCGCGATTCGGCCTGGTGTTCCAAAATTACAATCTGTTCCCGCACTATACGGTGATGAAAAACATCACCGATGCCCCGATCCGCGTGCTCAAGCGCCCGCGCGAGCAGGCGGAGGAGCGTGCGCGTGAGTTGATTGTGCAGATGGGGCTTACGGGCAACGAGAACAAGGTGCCGTGTGAGCTTTCCGGCGGTCAGCAGCAGCGCGTGAGTATTGCCCGCGCCCTGGCACTCGATCCGGAAATCTTATTCTTTGACGAGCCGACTTCGGCGCTCGATCCCGAGCTGACGGCCGAGGTGCTGCGTGTCATTAAGGACCTGGCGGCGCAGAATATGACGATGGTAATCGTGACCCACGCAATGCAGTTTGCGCGCGATGTTGCCGACCGCGTGGTCTTTATGGACGGCGGTCGCATTGTCGAGGAGGGATCTGCCGAGCAGGTTATCGACCATCCGCGCGAGCAGCGCACGCGTGAGTTCTTGAGCCGTATCGAGGGATAGACTCAGGTATTTACTCAACTATTAATTGAGGCGAAGCCGCCACAGGTCTTACGGTCTGTGGCGGCTTTTTGTTTACATCGACGGGGTTCAATAATTGCCCCACAAGCTTGTCTCTTCCTCTCGCCGCCTGTATTCATACGCGTGCCGAAAGGTCTGCATGGACAGCCGCCCGTGAGGGTAGGGTGGTGGCATAGGACATTTGGAGGGTGAGTCGGCTCGGCTGCCGACCATGCTGCTCCCGGGACGGCACCGACCGCGAACTCTCCCCGTTGGCGTCGCGCATTGCGCGCGGCCCTGCAAGGAGGTCATCATGGGTGCTCCCAAGACCGGTAACGTAAGGAACGTGGTGCTCGTAGGCCAAGGCGGGGTGGGCAAGACTTCACTCGCCGAGGCCATGCTCCACCTTTCCGGCAAGACCGCCCGCCTTGGCGGCCACGACGGCACCAAGCCCACGCTCGACTATGACCCCGAAGAGGTCAAGCGTGCGTTTTCCATCTCGACGACCATTGCGCCGATCGACTGGAAGGGTGCTCGCATCAATGTGCTCGATGCCCCGTGCTATCCTGATTTTATCGGCGACGCCTTTGCCGCGATGAGCGTCTGCGAGACGGCCCTGTTTGTGGTCGACGCCGAGGCCGGCCCGCAGCCTACGACGGTTAAGCTCTGGTATGCCGCCGAGGACCTGCGTCTGGCGCGTGCGGTATTCGTAAACCGCCTGTCGCGCTCCGAGGCCAGCTTTGCGACCACAATGGACCTGCTGCAGGAGCGCTTTGGTACGCGCCTGGGCGCCGTGACTCTTCCCTGGGGCGAGGGCGAGGACTTTGACGGCATCATCGACTTGGTGCGCATGAAGGCGCGCCACTGCAACGGCGCCGAGGCCGTTGAGTCGGAGATTCCCGAGGAGTATCGTGCCCAGGCCGAGGAGGCCCATGACCATCTGTGCGAGCTGGTGGTCGAGGCTGACGACGAGCTGATGATGAAATACTTGGAAGGCGAGGAGACGCTGACGCAGGAGGAGCTTGAGGGCTTGTTGTCCAAGGCGATCGCCGAACGCATCTTTGTGCCGGTCTTTGCGGGCGATTGCATTAAGGAGCAGGGCGTCAACTCGCTGATGGACGACATCGCCACGTACTTCCCGGCGCCGACCGACTACGGCGAGATGCCGCTCATCGACGGCGATTCGCTTAAGATCTCGAGTGACGATGACCGTCCGGTGGCGTTTGTGTTTAAGACGCTGGCCGATCCGCAGCAGGGCCGCATCAGCTTTATCAAGGTGCTGACGGGCACGCTTGAGCCGGGTCTTGAGTTGGTCAACGCGCGTACCCGCAAGAGCGATCGTTTGGCTCACTTGTATGTGATGTGCGGCCGCGATATGACCGAGGTTGGCCATGCCTATGCCGGCGACATCATCGTGGCGCCCAAGCTGGCTGCCGAGACGGGCGATACGCTCTCGATTACCGGCAAGGTCGAGGCTGCGGCGTTTAAGTTCCCCAACTCGCAGTACCGCATCGCCATCGAAGCCGAGAACCGCGGCGACGAAGAGAAGCTCTACACGTTTATCGAGAAGGCCTGCAAGGCAGACCCGACCATGAGTATCGACCGCGACGAGGAGACTGGCCAGACCATTATCTCCGCCGTTGGTGAGGCACAGGTTTCGGTGCTGCTCAACCGTCTGGAGGACCGCACCAAGGTCGCCGCCAAGAGCGTGCCGATCCGCATTCCGTATCGCGAGACCATCCGCCGCACGGCGAGCGCCCAGGGTCGCCACAAGAAGCAGACCGGCGGCGCCGGTCAGTACGGCGACTGCTGGCTGCGCGTGGAGCCGCTCATTGGGCCCGACGGCACGAGCGACGGCTATGAGTTCGTGGACGAGGTCGTGGGCGGCCGCATCCCGCGCTCGCTGATTCCCGCCGTGGACAAGGGCGTCCAGGAGACCATGAAGGACGGTATTATTGCCGGCTACCCGCTCACGGGCATTCGCGTGGCTGTGTACGACGGCTCGTATCACAGCGTCGACTCCAACGAGATGGCGTTCCGCGCGGCGGCTCGCATCGGCCTGCGCAAGGCATGCGCCGATGCCGACCCCGTGGTGCTGGAGCCCATCGAGGAAATCACGGTGACGATCCCCGAGGGCTACGCCGGCGCCGTGATGGGCGACATCTCGGCCTCGCGCGGTCGCGTGACGGGCATGGAGACCGATGAGCGCGGAGACACCGTGGTCATCGCTCAAGCGCCGCTGGCCGAGCTGACGGATTACTCGACGCGTTTGCGCTCTATTACGCGCGGCACGGGTGACTTTACCATGAAGCCCGCCGGCTACGAGCAGGTTCCCTATGACGTTCAGGCCAAGCTGGTCGAGCGCTATGAGGAGGGTCGCGCCAAGTAGCGCGTGGCGTTGCCTGCAACATGCATGCCGGTGCAAGGGCCGCTCTGGGCAATCCAGGGCGGCCCTTTTTGATCCCTGGGGGACGGAGGAAAACGGATCATTTTAGGTTTTGGGGCAGCTTGGTCGGCCCTAGTCCCCCGAGGCCTGATTGCGGCCGGTGGCGTAGTCGATCTGCACGTGCGGCTGCAGATTGTAGCAATATACGTGGAAGCAGAGGGTCTTGCCGTGGTCCTCGACCGATTGCGCCTCAAGGCGCACGCCGCGGCAGACGAGCTCCTCTTCGTTATACATAGGCGTGACGCGGTAGAGCACATGGTTGCCTGTGTCGTGGATGTAGTCGAGGATCTGCTCTTCAAACGGCAGCATGCCCGTTTCGTTGAGATAGCGCGTGCCGGTGAGCAGATTCTTGCGGTTGGCGTTTTCGCCGCAGAGCGACCAGGCGATAAGGTGGCAGCGGTTGTAGAGGCTCTGACCCGGAATAAAGTCGTAGCGCTGCTGGTGCCACCCGGCGGGATGGATACGCGAGATATCGCCGCGCTTGCCCTGACCGAGCGATTCGGGACCCACGCAGGCGAGTGCCTTGCGGGTGCGGCCCAGGCTATCGAGCTTGGAGAACTTCTTAAAGCAGCCCTCTTCGGTGGCTCGCTCGTATTCGTCGAGCGTGAATGATGGCGTGCCCAACGGGTGCGTGCTGTCGGCGCGAAGGGCAACGTAGGGGTTGCCAGCGTAGTCGGGAATGCTGCTGAGATATACGCCGCGGGCGCGGTCGAGATCGGGGTTTTCGACCTCGTCGATGGGGGTGACGTTTGAAGAGGCATCGTCAGCGGTGTCGGTCGTGGCGGATTCAGAGCCATCGCCGGAGTCCTGATCATCTTCGGAGTCCGTGGAGCTCGCTGTTCCCGATTCGAGCCGGGCGACCAAGTCCGCTTCGTCGTCGGTGCGGTTGGGGCTCTCGCTTTGCTTCTCGGCCAGAGCAGCCGCCTGCTCATCGCTTTGCGGCGAGAGCAGCTTGGGCGCTCCGTCGAGCGACCCTGTGAACAGCGCAAACCCCAGCACCACGGCGGTGCCGATGGAAAGTACTTGCTTGTAGGCGGACTTGCGCGACATGGGGGCTCCTGGGTAGTCGGTTGCGAACCTACCAGTCTAGCAGGAGCCGACAGGGGCCGTTCTGTCGAACAAATACTTAAGATTTGGGACAAACACTCCTGATTTATTTGTCCCGCGGTCTAGATCGAGGTGGAGTCGAGCCAGTTGAGCTTGCACTCGAGAATGCGCTGCTCGCCGGGTTGGCTGCTGCCATCAAGCAAGGCGAGCAGCATCTCGGCCGCCTCCCTGCCTTCCTGGTCGACGGGCTCGATGATGGTGGAGACGGTCGGTGTGGTGAGATTAGTCCAGTCTTCGCAGTTGAGTCCCAAAAGACCTATTTGCTGCGGAAGCAGATGGGCCATGGGTTGGAGGGCCTTGTAGACGCGGGGGAGCGCCCATTGGTTTTGGACAAAGATGAGCGTACGCTTGGCGGGATTAAACTTGAATTTAAAGTACTCGGTAAGCTCGTTGATTGACGGCTTGTTGTGGTCGATGGGAATCGCTTTGTAGAGCTGTCCGTTCGCTGCCAGCGCCTCGGCATACCCCTGAAAACGCTCCATGCGGGTGCGCATCTCGGTCATGTTGGCGGCAATGGAAAAGAAATCTTCGTAGCCGGCGTCGAGGAGTGCCTGTGTGGCGTTGTACACGCCGTCGTAGAGGTTGGTTTTGATCCAGCTGGTGCCTGGGCTGTAGATGGCCGCGTCAAAAAAGACGACGGGCTTGCCGGCGCGTCTAATGCGGTCGTGCACGGCCTTGAAATTTGCCGTGGGCTGGATGATAAAGCCATCGACGCCCAGCGAGAGCATCTTGTCGACGTACATGAGCTCGGTCTCGGGGTTAAAGTTGCTCGTGCAAACGACCGTCTGGTAGCCCGCGGGGAGCATGACCTGCTCCATGCCATTGAGAACGAGCCCCGCCCATTTGTTGGTGTTATCCAAAATGATGATGGCAATGACGTGGGTTTGCTTGCCGGTGAGCGTCTGCGCTTGGGCGTTGGGAACGTATCCGAGTTCCTTAATGACGCGCGCGATTTTGTTCTGCGTCTTTTCGCTAAGCTTTTCTCGTTTGTCGTTGAGGTAATACGAGACGCTTGCCGTCGAGGTTCCCGCCTCTCGAGCGACGTCTGCAATCGTAACGCGCTGTTTTGCCACAGCGACTCCTTCCGACAGATGAGCATTTTCCAACATGATGACTTTGAGTCTTGGTGAGGGATGCGCTTCGGTGAGCGGCTTTCTCCTTTCATATGAGTATGCAACAAATGCGGTATACGGGTGGGGTCGAAATTTGTGACCGGCATGCGTATCTGCCGTCTACCGAGAAAATCAAATACTTCTTGACTTTTGAAATCGAGGGTAAAATCGCAGGATTCATTTTTGGTTAAACGCATAACTAAATAGCGTAACCAACGCTCTGACCTGCGCGTTTACCGAAATAAGCTGGCATTAAGAAAATTAAGCACCTATATTGGTCTTGTCGAAAAGACAGCAAGTCCAAACGGCAGGGGATGCTCCGGAGGCCTCCGCAAACGGTGTCTTGCGCACGCAACTCTATGAAAAGAGGGAAGCAATGAAGATCGTAGGCGTTGCCGCCTGTACCGTGGGTATCGCCCACACGTATATGGCCCAGAAGGCGATTCAAGATGAATGCGCCGCCCGTGGCATCGAGTGCAAGGTCGAGGCTCAGGGTGGCCTGGGTATCGAGAATGAGCTCACGCAGGAAGACGTGGACTCCGCCGACCTGGTCCTGGAGTCCGTCGACGTGGGTGTCGAGAACGAGGACCGTTTTGAGCAGAAGATGGCCGAGGGCAAGTTCCTCAAGGTCGGTACTTCCGATGTAATCGCCGATCCGGTAAAGATTATCGACCAGGCTGTCGAGATCATCAAGGCGACGGGCGGTGCCGTTGACGCGTCCAAGGCCGAGGCCAAGGCAGAGAAGAAGGCCGTCTCCGCTGCCCCGCAGGCCCCGACACCGGCGTCCAAGCAGTCCATCTTTGCCGACCCTGGCAAGACGCTGCTCAATGCATTCAATACCGGCGTTTCCTATTTTATCCCCATCGTCGTTATCGGTGGCGTGTTCCTCGCCTTCTCGTTGGCATCCGGTACTGCCGGTGCTAGCGGCATGGAGGTCACCAACCCGTTGATGGTGAGCCTTAACACTATCGGCATGGCCGGCATCTCTATGATGATTCCGGTGCTTGCGGCATACATCGCCTACTCGATGGCCGGTAAGCCCGCACTTGCCCCCGGCTTCGTCCTGGGCTACTTGGTTAACAACGCCGTCGTCACCCCGAGCGGCAACAGCGTTTCGACCGGCTTCTTGGGCGCCATGATCATGGCTGTCATCTGCGGTTACTTTGTCCGCTGGATGAAGACCTGGAAGGTCAACAACACCATCCAGACCATCATGCCCATTCTGATCATCCCGATTCTGACCTCGCTCGTCCTGGGCATGGCTTACATCTACATCCTGGCCACGCCGCTTGGCTTTGTGATGGATTGGCTCACCAGCGTGCTCGGCAGCCTGCAGGGCGGCTCCGCCGTCGTCCTGGGCCTGGTCATTGGCGTTATGACCGCTTTCGATATGGGTGGCCCCATCAACAAGACCGCTTCGACCTTTACCATGGCCATCATGGCCTCCGGCATCTACGGCCCCAACGGTATGTTCCGCGTCGCCGTCGCCATTCCCCCGATTGCTTGCGGCCTCGCTGCGCTCATCGCCAAGAACAAGTTCGATGACGCTGACCGTCAGATGGGCATCTCTGCGCTGTTCATGGGCTGCATCGGTATTACCGAGGGCGCTATTCCCTTCGCGGTCAAGGATCTTGGCCACACCCTGCCCGGCATTTGCATCGGCTCTGCCGTGGGCGCGGCGCTTGCCGCCTTCCAGGGCATCGACTGCTATGTTCCGCATGGTGGCTTTATTGTCGCCCTGGCCACCAACAACGTCGCGCTGTTCTGCCTGGACATCGTGATTGGCTCCTTGGTCGCCGCTGCAATCCTGATTGCCATGAAGCCCACGCTCGATAAGCAGGCCAAGTAAACCTTTAAGGACTCCGGTTGTGCGGGGGGATGGATTTGACTCCGCACAACCGCCCCTACACAACAAAATCCATCCGCACTGATAGGGCCCACATCTGGGTCCCAGGGAACTTTTGTCAAAAATCCTCTGGAGAAGGAGAACAAAATGTCCAACCTCACCATCCGCCAGGCCGTTCAGGGCATGCTCAAGCTGCAGGACAGCGGCGATCACGCAACCATGGTCGGCATTGGCCCCATGAGCCCCAACCTGATTCAGGCCGTGTTCGAGCTTGCCAAGGACGAGGATTTCCCGCCCATGTTTATCGCTAGCCGCAACCAGGTCGATATGGACGAGATGGGCGCCGGCTACGTCAACGGTTGGGACCAGACGCGCTTTGCCGCCGACATTAAGAAGGTTGCCGACGAGGTGGGCTATACCGGTCCGTACTACCTGTGCCGCGATCACGGCGGTCCGTGGCAGCGCGACGAGGAGCGTAACGCCCACCTGCCCGAGGACGAGGCCATGGAGCTCGCCCGCAAGTCCTTTGTCGCCGACATGGAGGCAGGCTTTGACCTGCTGATGGTCGACCCCACCAAGGACCCCTATCAGATCGGCAAGGTTATTCCGCTCGACGTGGTGCTTCGCCGCACGATCGATCTTATCGACTATCTTGAGCAGTACCGTCGCGAGCATAACCTGCCCGAGGTTGCCTATGAGGTCGGTACCGAGGAGACCAATGGCGGCCTGACCTCCACCGACAAGTACGAGGAGTTCATTTCTCAGCTGCAGCCCGAGCTCGAGAAGCGCGGCTGCCCCATGCCCACCTTTATCGTCGGCCAGACCGGTACGCTCACCCGTTGGACCGAGCAGGTCGGTCATTACAACTTTAAGAATGCCCGCGAGCTCGCCGACATGGCCAAGCGCTACGGCGTGGGCCTGAAGGAGCACAACGCCGACTACCTGGACGACGCGACGCTGCTCGAGCACATCCCGGCACACGTGACCGCTTCCAATGTCGCCCCTCAGTACGGCACCGAGGAGACCCGCGCTTACCTCAAGCTCTGCGCTACCGAGCAGATTCTGGTCGACAACGGCCTGTGCGACGATCCCTCCGATCTGTATCACACGCTGCTGGTCAAGGCCATCAAGACCGAGCGCTGGCGCAAGTGGATGACCGGCGACGATGTCAACCTGCAGGTTGACGACATTCTGGCCGACGACGAGCTCAGCCTGAAGATTCTGGATGTCTCCGGCCACTACGCGTTCAACGATCCCGAGGTCAAGGGGCAGGTCGAGAAGCTCTATCGCAACCTCGCTGCCCAGGACATTGACGGCAAGCGCTTTGTGATCGAGCACATCAAGCGCCCGATCAAGCAGTACGTCGTCGGTCTTAACCTCAAGGGCGTCACGAGCCGCATCGAGAAGGCTCTCTAAGTAGCTTTTCCTACACGACGCCGGGCCTGGGGCATGTCCCAGCTGCAGGCCCGGCACATAGGACAAAGGGACATCCCCTTTGTCCTATTTTTTGAGTTTTGGATTCCTTAGAAGGAGTTTGCACCATGAAGTTCTTTATCGATACCGCCAACCTTGACGAGATCGCCGAGGCCAAGAGCTGGGGCTGCCTTGCCGGCGTCACCACCAACCCGTCCCTGTACGCCAAGACCGGCGGCAAGCTCGCCGACTTTGAGCCCCATATGCTCAAGATTGCCGAGCTCTGCGAGGGCCTGCCCGTGTCTGCTGAGTCCACCGCGACCACTGCCGAGGGCATGATCGAGGAGGGCAAGCGTCTTGCCGCCCTGGCTCCCAACATCGTGGTCAAGCTTCCCGTGTGCGAGGCCGGCCTCGCCGCCTGCCGCGCCCTGGCCGATGCGGGCGTGCGCGTCAACATGACGCTTGTTTTCTCGCCGACGCAGGCCCTCATGGCCGCCAACGCCGGTGCCCGCTACATCAGCCCGTTTGTCGGCCGCTTTGACGACATCGCCGAGGACGGCATCTCGCAGCTCGACAATGTCGTGACATGCATCAAGAACTATGACTGGACCGGCAAGAACGTCGACGACACCGTCGAGATCATCACCGCTTCGGTCCGCACGCCCAACCACGTGACCCAGGCGGCTCTTCTTGGCGCCGACATCGCGACCGTGCCCATGGCCGCTCTCAAGAAGTGCCTGCATCACCCGCTGACCGACCAGGGCCTCGCCTCTTTTGAGGCTGACTGGCAGAAGGTCGTCGCTCAGGCTTAACGACCGGGTTGCCCTCGGCATCGCGCCATCCGGTGCCGGGGTTGTTCTCAAGAGAGGAATTCGTATGACCAACCAGGAGCTGGCGAAGGTCGCCAATGAGGTCAGGAAGGGTGTCGTGACTGCGGTTCACGCGGCCAAGTCGGGACATCCGGGTGGATCGCTCGGTGCAGCCGACATCATGACGTATCTGTACTTTGAGGAAATGAATATCGATCCTGCCGACCCTCACAAGGCCGATCGCGACCGCTTTGTGCTCTCCAAGGGTCACGCGGCGCCGGGCCTGTATTCGGTGTTGGCAAATCGCGGCTATTTTCCCGTCGAAGAGCTCGAGACGCTCCGCCATATTGGCAGCCGACTGCAGGGCCATCCCAACATGAACGATACCCCAGGCATCGATATGTCCACCGGCTCGCTCGGTCAGGGCATCTCTGCTGCAGTTGGAATGGCGCTTGCCGCTAAGCACTGGGGCGACAGCTACCGTGTCTACACGTTGCTGGGCGACGGTGAGTGCGAGGAAGGCCAGGTGTGGGAGGCGGCTATGTTTGCCGGCAACCATGCGCTCGACAATCTTGTTGCCGTCGTCGACCACAACGGCTTGCAGATTGACGGCACGATCGATGAAGTCAACTCGGCCATGCCGCTTGCCGACAAGTTCCGCGCCTTTAAGTGGCATGTGATAGAGCTAGCCGATGGCAACGACATGGCGCAGATTGAGGCGGCTTTCGCCGAAGCTCGCGAGGTGACCGGCGCGCCCGTCGCTATCATCGCCGAGACGGTGAAGGGCAAAGGCGTCTCCTTTATGGAGAACCAGGTTGGCTGGCATGGCAAGGCGCCCAATGACGAGCAGTTTGAGCAGGCCATGGCCGAGCTCGCGGCAGCAGGAGAGGAACTCTAATGGCAGAGGTCAAAAAAGTCGCCACGCGCGTAAGCTACGGCGAGGCACTCGTCGAGCTGGGCAATGAGCACGATGACTTTGTAGTGCTCGATGCCGACCTGGCTGCCGCTACGCAGACGGGTAAGTTTAAGACTGCCCATCCTGAGCGCTTTTACGATGCCGGCATCGCCGAGAGCAACCTGATGGGTCTTGCCGCCGGCATCGCGACCACGGGCCGCGTTGCTTTTGCGAGCACCTTTGCGATGTTTGCCGCCGGTCGCGCCTACGAGCAGGTCCGCAATTCCATTGGCTACCCGCACCTCAACGTCAAGATTGGCGCCACCCATGCCGGCATTTCGGTGGGCGAGGACGGCGCCACGCACCAGTGCTGCGAGGATATCGCACTCATGCGTACGATTCCGGGTATGACGGTGGTCGTTCCCGCCGACGATGTCGAGGCCCGCGCCTGCGTGCGCGCCGCCTATGAGTTTGAGGGGCCGGTCTACATGCGCTTCGGCCGCCTGGCAACACCGGTCATCAACGATCACGAGGACTACGAGTTCAAGATCGGCCGCGGTGTTGTTGTACGGGAGGGCTCTGATGTCACGATCGTCGCGTGCGGTCTCATGGTCGCTGAGGCACTCGCTGCTGCCGAGGCGCTCGCTGCCGACGGCATCGATGCTGAGGTCATCAACATGCATACGATCAAACCGCTCGATGAGCGTTTGGTGGTTGCCAGCGCCAAGAAGACCGGTCGCGTGGTCACCGCCGAGGAGCATTCGATTATCGGTGGTCTTGGCGAGACCGTTGCCTCGGTGCTCGCGGAGCAGCATCCAGTGCCGATGCGTCGCGTCGGCGTGCGCGATGTGTACGGCGAGTCCGGCCCTGCGGTCGATTTGCTGCATAAGTACGGTTTGGACGCCGACGGCATCGAAGCTGCGGTCAGGTCCGTGTTGTAAGGAAGGCTTTCCATGGGGTTTGTATCTGCCAACCAAGTGACGATTGGCCACGCCGCCGCCTCGCGCGAGGACGCGCTGCATTATCTGTCCGAGCAGGCTGTTGAGCTTGGTTTTGCCGATGACGCGTCTGCTGTAGAGGCGGCTTTTATTGCTCGCGAAAACGAGGCCGAGACTGGCCTCGTCGCCGGTTTTGCCGTTCCGCATGCCAAGAGCGATGCGATCCATACGCCGGGCGTGGCCGTGCTCAAGCTGTCCGAGCCTGTTGAGTGGCCGAGCTTTGATGGCGTGCCCGTCGATGTGGCGCTCGCGCTGTACGTGCCCGCCGGCGAAGCGGGAACCACGCACCTGCGTCTGCTCTCCAAGGCTGCCGTGATGCTGATGGATGCTGGCTTCCGTGACAGGGTGCGCGAAAGCACCGATCCTGTCGAGATTGCCGAGCTCATCAACGCCGGGCTCGAGGGCTAGAACGGGCTCTCCGTTCCATTAATCGATCCTTCTCCAAGGAAAAGGGCCGCGACGCTATAGGCGTCGCGGCCCTGTCTGCGTTTCCCCAGATAAAACCTGCCAAAATAAACCCGTCCCTTTTTGGTAGGTTACTGGTTCATGTTGCCGTGGATGTAGGGGGTGACCTCGGGGGAGATATGGCCGCAGCCCAGCTCGCGCAGCGTGGACTCGATGGCGGCGGGCAGCGGGGTCTTGCCTTCGGCGTCGACGGCGGCACCGCTGAGGGCGGCGATCTTGGCGACGTCTGCCGGCGCGGCCTCGATATGCATGCAGCCGCCGACGAGGCGTGCGCGGACCTGGTCCAGGCCAAGGTCGTGCAGGTAGTCCTCACAGGTGCGGATTACATCGACCTTCTCGCGCGTGAGCTCCTCGCCCGTGGGGACTCGCGTGGCCAGGCAGGCTCCTGCCGGCAGGTTCCAGACGGGATAGCCCCAGGCGCGTAGCAGCTCGCGCTCCTCGTCCTTGGTAAAGCCGACCTCCATAAGCGGCGAGCGCACGCCGAGCTCCTGGGCGGCGCGCATGCCGGGGCGGTAGTCGCCGCGGTCGCTTGCGTTGCTGCCGTCGATGACGGTGGGAAAGCCCAGCGACCTTGCGTGGTTGACGATGGCGGTAAAGCCGGCGCGCTTGCAGTGGTAGCAGCGGTCGGCGTCGTTGCAGGCTACCTGGGGGAGCTGCAGCTGATCGACCGAGAGGTTGAGCACGGGGAGCTTGAAATGTGGCCCCTCATCGGCCTGCCCGTCAACCGCCCGCTCAAACGAAGCCTGCTCGGGCGTGCCGATGAACGGCGTGGTGAGGTGAACGAGAAGCGTGCTGGCGGGCATGATGCGGGCGCAGACCGCGGCCAAAAAGCTGCTGTCGACGCCACCGGAAAAGCCGATGGCGACGCGTCCGTATGCTAAAAGCAGCTGCTCGAGCGCTGCGAGTTTGTCCTGAAGCCCCTCTGCGGGTGCGGTGGTGTCTGAAAGCATGAATTGATCCTTACCAATATGTACTCGGTCGAAAACTATAATCCTACTGGACTGCTTGTCATAAGACTTCTATCTATGTAACGGAAGTGCAATATGCTATATACGTTATATACAAGTTTACAGGTGCGGTAAAGTTGCGGGAGTACAGCAGTGCGAAGAGATGGGGGACCGATATGATCAAGGCCGTTATTTTTGACATGGACGGAACGCTGGTCGATACCGAGCGTTTGGGTATCAAGGCGTGGAAGGCGGGCGCGGCCGAGCTGGGATTCGCGATTGATGATGCGCTGATCCATCAGTTTATCGGTCGCACGCTGCCCGATGTCATGGAGATCCTTGATGAGCATTACGGCAGCTGCGAAACCGCTGAGGCAATCTATCGTCGCCATAGGGAGATTCGCGACGAGATGGTCAAGACCGATCTGGAGCTTAAGGACGGTGCCGCCGAGTGCATCGACGAGCTGCTGGCTGCGGGCTATCACGTGGGCCTTGCGACGTCGTCGCGCCACGTTACCGCCGAACGCAACCTTAAGACGGTTGGCCTCTTTGACAAGTTTGAGACGGTGACCTGCGGCGAGGACGTCGTGCACGGCAAGCCCGACCCCGAGATGTACCTGCTCGCCTGCGAGCGCGCGGGCTTTGCCCCCGAGGAGTGCGCCGTGGTCGAGGATTCCCGCAACGGCTGCGTCTCGGGCATCACGGCCGGCTGCCACGTCTTTGCCGTCCCCGATATCGTGCCGCTGCCGCAGGACGTGGTGGACGGCTGCGAGGCCGTGCTCGATACGCTGTTCGATCTGCCGGCGGCGGTCAAGGCTGTGCGCTAGCGTTTGCCGCGAGTCGCCATGCCCCGCGCCCGATCCCGCAGGACGGTGACGGTAACGGCGCCTGCGCGGAGGCACTGTTCTAAAAATGGAATTGAATACATTTTTGCAAAAAAGTTAATGAAAAATGGATTACATTCCATAAATATCCGTAGCTGCAGGTCCGGCTAAACGGGGAGGGCACATGGGGCCAGTAAAAAACGCCGCAGCGGGCCTGTTTCGTTGCGGCGTTTTTTGTTACAAGTAGGCGCCCAGGTTGATGTCGGTTATAGGGGCCGCGGATGGGCCCGTCGGGTGCTGCTCGGCCTTTTGGGTGCTTACGCGCTCGAGCAAGAAGGGGCGCACGAGCTCCTGACGGTTAATGTCCTCGGTGGCCGTGACCGTGGTGACGGTGCGCGCGGCGGAGCCGATGCGGACTCGTTTGGTCTTGGCGGCAGGTTTATCCTCGATTTGTTCCATGAGCAGCTGCACGCCCTTGCGGCCGATCTCGTAGCCCGGTGGTGCTACCGTGGTGAGGGGGACCGATCCGCTCCAGGCAAGCGGGTTGCCATCGCAGCCGGCAACAAGAATCTGGCCGGGGACGGAAATGCCCTTGTCGGTCAGCGCCGAGATAACGCCCGAGGCCAATACGTCGGTCAGGCCGATGACAAAATCGGGGCGCTCGTCAGCAGGGCGTTCGGCAATCTGGGTACCGATGCTGTAGCCGTCGGCTGCGGTATTCCACTCTCCGGCATCGATGACCTCAATTTTGATATCGGGATGCAGGGCAAGTGCCTTGTGGATGCCAAGGACGCGCAGGGTGAGCTGCATAAATGCCGCTCGGCCTACAACGACGATGCGGTGTGCGCCGCGGGCGATGGCGAGCTCGGCGATAATGCGCCCCTGTGCCTCGTTGTCGGCGGCCACGTAGTAACCGGGTTCTGAACAATGGACGTCCAGATGGACGATGGGGACGGGAATCTTGGTCATGGCGGGGTGCCAATCGAGGGACGCCATGGGCTGAACCATGACGCCGGACATCTGCGTGCCCATAAAATAGCGCAGGTAATGATCCTCGAGAATATCGTCGTTATCGGCATTGGCGATGAGCAAGTCATAGCCGTGCTTGCGTGCCTCGTTGTGGGCACCGCTGGCAATCTGGAGCGAAAAGCCGTGATCGAGACGGGGGAGGACAAGGCCAAAGGACTTAGTGGTGCCGCCGGCCAGCTGGCGAGCGCTTTGGTTGGGCAGGTAGCCAAGGCGATTGATGGTCTCGTTGATGAGCTTGAGGGTCTCGGGGCGCAGCTTTTCGGGGTGGTTGAGCGCGTTGGAAACCGTGCCCAACGAAACCCCGGCCTCGCGCGCGACGTCGCTGATTTTTACCTTTGCCATGGCGGCCCCTTTGATGCGTTTCAAGTACAAGTCCGATTGTAGCATCGCCCGCCCCCAGGGTGTCAAAACCTGCCAATTAGGGACAGGTTTATTTTGGCAGGTTTTATCTGGGGAAACGCCGTTGCCAGCGCGACCACCACGAAGGGGGCAGGCACCTTTGTGGTGGCTTGAGCTGCCCGGGCCTTCAATTGTCTCGATCTGTAACATCTGGACGGCAAAACCGGCTCTACCTGTTACAGATCGAGACATAGTGCAGGGGCCGAACCGTAATGTCTCGATCTGTAACACTAAGCCGGCTTATTGCGGCCCAGATGTTACAGATCGAGATCTTTCGCCGGGATAGGCCGCCGCCCCGGTCCAAACCACCACAAAGGTGCCTGTCCCCATCGTGGTGGTTTGGGCATGTGTGCATCGAGTGGTATCTAAGTTGAGATACCACTTCTGGTATATCAGCTTGCGCTTGCGTGAGTACAATACTCGAACGTTATACGTCTCAGCGCCCCCTGTGCGTGGACGTCTTGCAGTCACGCGAACGAAGGGATTTATCCTATGTGCGGAATTGTCGGCTACACCGGCTCTGATATTGCAAAGAACATACTGGTCACAGGCCTTAAGCGCATGGAGTATCGCGGCTATGACTCCTCGGGCGTTGCGCTCGAGGTGGGCGAGGGCGCCGCGGCACACCTCGACGTCATCCGCCGCGTGGGCAAGGTTGCGGGCCTGGAGAGCGAGCTTTCCAACATCGACAGCGACGCTACCTGCGGTATCGGTCACACCCGTTGGGCCACCCACGGCAAGCCCTCCGTCGTTAACGCTCACCCCCACACCAGCTGCGACGGTCGTATCGCCATCGTCCACAACGGCATCATCGAGAACTTCGCCGAGCTGCGCGAAGAGCTGGAGGGCCGCGGCCACCACTTTAAGAGCGAGACCGATACCGAGGTCTTCGCGCATCTGATCGAAGAGGCTTATGCTGAGACGCACGACCTGATGGCCTCCGTGCGCGAGGCTTGCACCCACGTGGTCGGTGCCTATGGTCTGGCCGCCGTGTGCGCTGACGAGCCCGGCGTGATCGCCGTGGCCCGCAAGGATTCCCCGATCGTAGTCGGCGTGGGCGAAACCGGCTCCTATGTTGCTTCCGATGTCATCGCGCTCATCGACGCCACCCGCGATGTCGTGGTGCTCGAAGACGGTCAGTTTGCCAAGCTCACGCCCGCGGGCGTCGAGTACACCGACGAGGCCGGCAACGTTATCGAGCCCAAGGTCACCCACATCGACTGGGACCTAGACATGGCCGAAAAGGGTGGCTACCCCGACTTTATGCTCAAGGAAATCCACGAGCAGCCGCGCGTCGTGCGCGATACGCTGGTGGGCCGTATGACCCCCGCCGGCGAGCTCGATATCGACGAGCTGGGCCTTTCGCTCGAGGAGCTCAACGATATCGACCGCGTCTACGTGATCGCTTGCGGCACTAGCTATCACGCTGGCCTCATCGCCAAGAACCTTATTGAGGGCTGGGCTCGCATCCCCACCGAGGTTGAGGCGGCCAGCGAGTTCCGCTATCGCAATCCCATCATCACGCCGACGACGCTTGTCGTGGCTGTGTCCCAGTCGGGCGAGACGGCCGACACCCTTGCCGCCATTCGCGACGCGCGCATCAAGGGCGCCAAGGTCTTCGGCATCACCAACGTGGTGGGCAGCCCGGTGGCGCGTGAGAGCGACGGCGTCATCTACACCAAGGCCAACAAGGAGATCGCGGTCGCCTCGACCAAGAGCTTTATCGGTCAGGTCGTGAGCCTTACGCTGCTGGCTCTGCTGCTGGCGCAGGTTAAGTACCGTCTGACCACCAAACAGGCGCGCATGCTGTTCCGCGAGCTTTCCGATACGGCCGAGCAGATCCAGTGGATTTTGGATACCCAGACCGAGGCCGTTCATGAGGCCGCCCTGCTGTGCAAGGACGCGCAGTCGGCGCTGTTCGTGGGCCGCGGCATGGGTGCCGCTATTTCCTACGAGGGCGCGCTCAAGCTCAAGGAGGTCAGCTACCTGCATGCCGAGGCCTACGCCGCCGGCGAGATGAAGCACGGCCCCATTGCCCTGATCGACCCGGGCTTCCCTGTCATCGCTGTGGCCACCAAGAGTGCCACCTACGACAAGACCGTGTCGAACCTCATGGAGTGCAAGGCGCGCGGCGCCAAGGTTATCGTCGTTGCCACCGAGGGTGACGAGGAAATCAACAAGATTGCCGACTGCATCATTCGTGTGCCGGCCGTCCGCGACGTGTTCAGCCCCATCACGGCGAGCGTTCCCCTGCAGCTGCTCGCCCGCGAGGTCGCCATCCTGCGCGGCTGCGACGTTGACCAACCTCGAAACCTCGCTAAGAGCGTGACCGTCGAGTAATTGTTGTTCCGGCGTTTTACCAAACGCCGGAACTGCTCGACGCTGCGCG